>NZ_JBFUGE010000396.1:0-5539 GCF_056403075.1 Ideonella sp. P3_A4
CCCCAGGACAACGCCGAAGACAACATGAGCAAGCCGGCGTTCGACCACCAGAGCATTCTCGACAGCATGTTCGAGACGATGGAGGAAGGCGTCAGCGTCTTCGACGCCGACCTGCGGCTGGTGACTGTCAACCGGCGCTTTCGCGAGCTGCTGACGTTTCCCGACGCGCTCTATGTCGCCGGGACGCCCTTCGAGGCCTTCGTGCGCTTCAACGTCGAACGTGGCGACTACGGGCCCGGCGACGTCGAGCAGCAGGTGCACGAGCGGGTCGAGATGGCGCGCAAGTTCCAAGCCCACCAGTTCGAGCGTGAACGCCCCGATGGCACCATCCTCGAGGTGCGCGGTCGCCCGCTGCCAGGCGGCGGCTTCGTCACGATCTATGCCGACATCACCCAGCGCGCCCGGGCCGAACGCGCATTGCGCCAGTCCAACCTGTTGCTCGAGAAGACTTTCGAGACGATGGACCAGGGCATCAGCATCGCCGACAAGGACCTGACGATGCTCGGCACGAACCGGCGCTTTCGCGAGCTGCTGGACTTCCCCGAATCGCTGTGCCAGCCGAACACGCCGTTCGAGTCCTTCATCCGCTACAACGCCGAGCGTGGCGATTACGGGCTTGGCGACGCAGAAGACCAGGTGCGCGCGCGCGTCGCGATGGCGAGCAAGTTCGAGCCGCATTGCTTCGAACGTGAGCGGCCCGACGGCACGGTGCTCGAGATCCGCGGCATGCCGATGCGCGAAGGCGGGTTCGTGACGATCTACACCGACGTCACCCAGCGCGCGCAGGCCGAGCGCGCGATGCGTGAAAGCGAGGCGCGCTTTCGCAGCCTGACCGAGCTGTCGTCCGACTGGTTCTGGGAGCAGGACCTGCACCAGCGCTTCACCCGGCTCGAGGGGCGGCACGCCAGCGGCGGCGACAACGCCTTCGATGCCGAACTGGGCAAGACCTGGTGGGAACTCGGCTACGAAATCGAAGAAGGCTGGGATGCCCACCGCCAGCTTCTGACCGAGCAGAAACCGTTTCGCGACGTGGTGATGCGACGCGTCCCGTTCGACGGCCCGGCCACCTATGTGCGCGTGAGCGGCACCCCCATCCGGGCGCGCGACGGCAGCCTGGCCGGCTACCGCGGCGTGGGGCGCGACATCACCCAGCAGCGTGGCGCTGAAGAGCGCATCCGCTACCTGGCGACGCATGACGAGCTGACGGGGTTGCCGAACCGGGTCTGGTTCGGCGAGCTGTTGCAGCTGGCGATCCAGACGGCGCAGCGCCACGGGCGGAAGTTCGCGCTGCTGTTCATCGACCTGGACCAGTTCAAATCCATCAACGACACGCTGGGCCACGCGGTCGGCGACCAGTTGCTGGAGGCCATCGCGCTGCGCTTGAAGTCTTGCCTGCGCAGCGCGGACGTGGTGGCCCGGCTGGGCGGCGACGAGTTCGTCGTGTTGCTGCAGGACCTGTACCGAAGCGAAGACGTGGCGGCAGTGGCCACCAAGATTCTTTCGTCGGTGGTCGAACCGGTGGAGGTTCATGGCCTGCATTGCCGGGTGACGGCGAGCATCGGCATCTGCCTGTACCCGGACGATGCGCAGGACGAGCGCACGCTGATGAAGAACGCCGACATCGCCATGTATGCGGCCAAGGACCGGGGCAAGAACAACTTCCAGTTCCATTCGAGCGCGGTCACCGCGCAGTCGCTCGAGCGCATGGCGCTGGAGCTGCATCTGCGCAACGCACTACCGCGCCAGGAACTCGCGTTGCACTACCAGGCCAAGGTCGACCTGAACACCAACGAGATCACGGGCGTCGAGGCCCTGCTGCGCTGGAACAGCCCCGAACTCGGGCTCGTCGGCCCGACGCAGTTCATTCCGGTGGCCGAGCAGTGTGGGCTCATCGTGCCCATCGGCAAGTGGGTGCTGCAGCAGGCCTGTATTCAGAACATGGCCTGGCAGCGCCAGGGTTTTGCACCAATCGGTGTGTCGGTCAACTTGTCGGTACGGCAGCTGATGCACGACGGTCTGCTGGACGACATCACCGAGGCGCTGCGCAGCGCCGGGATGGACCCGCGCCTGCTGGAACTGGAGATCACCGAAGGCATGGTGATGCACGACATCGAGCGCATGGCGCAGCTGCTGCGGGCCATCAAGCGGATGGGCGTTCGCATCTCGATCGATGATTTCGGCACCGGCTACTCCTCGCTCGCGCACCTCAAGCGCTTTCCGGTCGACGTGATCAAGATCGACCGTTCGTTCATCCGCGACATCACCACCGACCCTGCCGACCGGACGATCACCGAAGCGATCATCGCGATGGGCAAGACGCTCAACCTGACTGTCGTGGCCGAGGGCGTGGAAACGGCCGAGCAGCGTGACGTGCTGCGTGAGATCGCCTGCGACGAGATCCAGGGCTACTACTTCAGCCGCCCGGTGCCGCCCGAGCAGGTGGCGCCACTGCTGCAACGCCACACGGTGCCGGGCAAGCCGGCCACGGTGTGTTCGCCACGGCAACCCCTGGGATTGGCCGCGACAGCGTCACCGTGACGGCGTAGCCGCCGGCTACGCAAACGGTTTCATGCCCCTTCGGGGTCGCTGCAGCATCGAACTGGCCGCCAAGCAGGCCGGTTTTCTGCCTTTGGGCTCGTAATTTGCCGCTCAAACTGCTGCCCGAGCCAACGCTGGTTCGGCACAGCCAGGAGTACGGTCCCCATGACTCAATTCAGCATCAAAGCCCGTCTGGGCCTGTTGGTCGGCGCTCTGCTGGCGCTGCTGGTCCTGTCGTCTTACAGCACGGTGCACCACATGCGCCAAGCAGAAGACACCTTGCGCGACCTGTACAAGGACCGCGTGGTGCCGCTGGAGCAGCTGAAGATGGTGGCCGACGGCTATGCGATCGGCATGGTCGATGCGGCCCACAAGGTGCGCGATGGCGCCTTCACCGGCGAGGCCGGCATCAAGGCCGTGACCGAAGCCCGGCAGCAGATCGACAGCAACTGGAAGGCCTACCTCGCCACCGAGCTGAACGATCAGGAACAAGCCTTGATTGCGAAGGCGACGCCGCTGATGAAGCAGGCGGACCAGGCGGCTGAAAAGTTGTTGGGCCTGATGAAGGCCGGCGACGCCGACGCACTGCGCGCCTATGCGGCCAAAGAGATGTACCCGGCGATCGACCCGATCGGCGACGTGGTCAACTCGCTAGTGCTGGTGCAGCTCGAAGTGGCGAAGCGCGAATACGAAGCCAGCGAGGTCGAGGCCAGCGTCGTGCTTTGGCGCAATGTGATCATCTCGGCGATCGTCGTGCTGGGTGCCGGCTTTTTGGCCTGGGGCCTGATCCGTTCGATCGTCAACCCACTGGCCCAGGCGGTGAAGGTGGCCGAGGCGGTCGCCAGCGGTGATCTGAGCCAGCACATCGACGTGCGCTCTCGCGACGAAACCGGCCAGTTGCTGGCCGCGCTGAAGCGGATGAACGAGGGCCTGGTCGCCATCGTCGGCCAAGTTCGCTCGAGCTCGGACTCGATCGCCACCGGCTCGGCGCAGATCGCCAACGGCAATGCCGACCTGAGCCAACGCACCGAAGAGCAGGCCAGCAACCTGGAAGAGACGGCCGCCTCGATGGAGCAGCTGACCGCCACGGTCAAGAACAACGCCGACACGGCCCGCGCCGCCAACCAGCTGGCGTCCAGCGCATCGGATGTGGCCGCACAAGGCGGTCAGGTGGTTGGTCAGGTGGTCGCGACGATGGAGCAGATCACCGAAGCGTCGCGCCGCATAGCCGACATCATCGGCGTGATCGACGGCATCGCCTTCCAGACGAACATCCTGGCGCTGAATGCGGCCGTGGAAGCCGCTCGCGCCGGCGAACAAGGCCGCGGCTTCGCGGTGGTGGCCGGYGARGTGCGYTCGCTGGCCCAGCGCAGCGCCCAGGCCGCCAAGGAGATCAAGTCCCTGATCGGCGACAGCGTCGGCAAGGTCGAGGCCGGCAGCCAGTTGGCCGGCGATGCCGGCCGCACGATGAACGACATCGTGACCCAGGTCCGCCGCGTGACCGACCTGATCGCCGAGATCAGCGCCGCCAGCCACGAGCAAAGCCAGGGCATCGGCCAGGTCGGCGATGCGATCGCCCAACTGGACCAGGTCACCCAGCAGAACGCCGCGCTGGTCGAAGAAAGTGCTGCGGCAGCCGAGAGCCTGAAGCAACAAGCCGCGAAGATGAACGAGGTGGTGGCGGCGTTCCGGTTGGCTTGAACCCGTCGGCTATCGCGGCGCGCTCAATGACGCCTAAATCGCCGGCTTGACGACCTTCACACTGGTCCCGGTGCTGAAGGTGGCGTCCGAGGCCTTCCACTGCTGACCGGCGGAGACGCGGTCAGCGTTGGCGAAGCGGACGGCGAAGCGCACATCACCGCGGTTCTTCGCGAAGGCGTCGGGCGCGGCGAGCAACACGTCGTAGGCGCCGGCCGCGGCGTCGCTGGGCACGGTCACCGTGACGCCAATGCGGGACGACACCGGACCTTGCGCCGGCAGCTTGCTCAGCTTGCCATTGCTGGCCTTGATGATGGCCCCGCTGGTCCGGTGCTTCAGGCGCACCTCCAAGGACCGATCGACGAACATGCGCGACCAGCCAACGTTGCGCAGGTCGACTTGAACCACCATGCTGTTGCCGCGCTCGACCTTGGCTGGATGCGTGACCTTGTCGAGCTGGATGCGGTAGCCCATCTGCCCCGACACCGTGGGATAGCAGCCTTCGGCCTTCCAGTTGTCGAGCACCTGCGGCGCGTAGTCGGCATTCAGCCAGGCCAGGTGGTATTGCGGACCTTCCGCCAGGATGTCAGCGCAGGACTTGCGCAAAGGCTCGTCCGCGCCCTGGCAGGTTTCACCACCGGACGAGCCCTTGATCGTCAGCTTCTGGATGTAGGTGCGCAGTTCCGGCGTCGGGTAGGTGCCCGTGTCGGTCGGGCCGGCCAGAAAGCAGTCGTTGTGAAAGCCCACCTGCGCCGGCGCTTTCGCGTCGGGGTACCAGAGCTCCAGGTCACCGGGATAGCGGAAGTCGACCTGCGTGGTGGCCGGCACGTTGGCCAGCAGCGCGTCGCGCACGATCAGGCGATTGGCATCGGCCGTGTCGCACGAGGTGTCGCCGGAGTGGTAGCCGCAGGAGTTGCCCGACTTGGACGAATGCCATTCGCCCCAGGCGCCGATGAAACCGGCACGCATGTAGGGGATGGCTTCGGCATGCGCGGCGAGCACCGGCTTCAGCTGCGCCAGGTGGCGCGCGATCTGATGGGCGGTCGCGTCGTTGCCGCCTGCGGTGAAGTCGTAGGCGAAGAGCAGCTCGGCCTTCATGCCTTCGGCGCGGATCGCCTCCAAGCGGGCACCCAGCGTGTTCAAAACTGACGATGGGATGTCGCTGGTCCGGTAGGCCGCGAGCAAGACCGGCGCATGGACCAGGCGCTGCCCACGCGAATAGGCCGAGCGCACGCTGCCGATGTCGAGCTCGGTGATGAGGTCGCTGCTCACCCAGCTGTAGAAGCCACGGTCCGGGTTGGGC
>NZ_JBFUGE010000397.1:0-5497 GCF_056403075.1 Ideonella sp. P3_A4
AGCGCGAGTCGCTGTTTCAGGTCGATCGGGCATCACCTTTGGCCGCAGTTGCCAGCCAATCAACGTCGATGCCCGCCGCACGCAGCGCCCCCCAATGCCCACAGCCAATGAAGGGCTGTGGGGGCCGGCGTGCCGACAGGGGCGACGGGTGGTTCGCACACAACAGCAGGTGCCGGCCGGGCGCGGCCTGCTCGATCAGTGGCGCCTTGGCCTGGGCGTGGGCGCCCCATAACAAGAAGGCGACCTGACGTGGCTGCCCCGCCACGGCCTGGATCAAGGCATCGGTCAACGCCTCCCAACCGCGCTTGGCATGGCTGGCGGGCTGCCCGTCCTCCACCGTCAGGCTGGTGTTCAGCAGCAGCACACCCTGACGGGCCCAGTGCCCCAGGTGGCCATGGCCGGGAACTGCACCACCGAACTCGCGCTGCAGTTCGACAAAGATGTTGCGCAGGCTGGGCGGCGGCTTGACGCCAGGTGGCACCGAAAACGCCAGACCCTCGGCCTGGCCGAGACCGTGGTACGGGTCCTGACCCAGGATCACGACGCGAACCTCGGCCAGAGGCGTCAGGGCCAGCGCCCGCAGCGGATCAGCCGGGTAGATCGTGGCGCCGGCCTCGCGGCGTTGCTCTACATAAGCGATCAACGCCTGACCAGCCGGGCTGGCACGCCAGGCGTCGACCACCGGTCGCCAATCGGCGGGGACCTGGTCCAGCAGCTGGGGCAGCGGTGAGCGCAGCCGGTTGTCGGCTGCGGTGTCGTTGAACAAATCCATCTCAGCCGAACAGCGCCTGCAGCGCCTGGCCCGGGTCGGGCGCCCGCATGAAAGCCTCACCGACCAGGAAGGTGTTGACGCCAGCCGCGCGCATGCGCTGTACGYCCGCCGGCGCCAGGATGCCCGACTCGGTGACCAGCAGGCGGTCGGCCGGCACCTGGCTCAGCAGGCCCAGCGTCGTGTCCAGTGAGACCCCGAAGCTTCGCAGGTCGCGGTTGTTGATGCCGACCAGCGGCGTCTTCAGCTTCAGCGCTCGCGCCAGTTCGTCGCCGTCGTGCACCTCGACCAGCACATCCAGGCCCAGCGCAAAGGCCGTTGCTTCCAGGTCCGCCATTTGCGCGTCGTCCAAGCAGGCGGCGATCAGCAGGATGCAGTCGGCGCCCATCGCGCGCGCCTCGACCACTTGGTACTCGTCGACCATGAAGTCCTTGCGCAGCACCGGCAGCGCGCAGGCACCGCGGGCCTGCTGCAGGTAGGCCACCGAGCCTTGGAAGAAAGGCTCGTCGGTCAGCACACTGAGGCAGGCCGCGCCGTGGCGCTCATAGCTGGCCGCGATCTCGGCCGGCACGAAGTGCTCGCGCAGCACGCCTTTGCTCGGGCTGGCCTTTTTGACCTCGGCGATCACTGCCGAACGGCCCGCCGCCAGCTTGGCCCGCAGCGCCGCACCAAAACCACGGGTGTCGCGGCGCGCTTCGGCTTCTTCCCGCAACGCCGCCAAGGGCCGAACCGCCCTCGCCTTCGCCACCTCGTCGTGCTTGACCTCGACGATGCGGCGCAGGATGTCTGGCACGCCCGCCATCACGCCGCCGCCGGTCGGAACCGGTTGGTCACGGCGACGAACTGGCTCAGCTTGGCCTGGGCCGCGCCTGAAGCCACCGCCTCACGCGCCCGCTTGACGCCTTCGGCCACTGACCCCGCGACATTCGCGCAGTACAGCGCCGCGCCGGCGTTCAACAACACGATGTCGCGCACCGGCCCATCCTCATTGGCCAGCGCGCGCTGGATGCACTGCACCGACTCCTGCTGATTGGCCACCTTCAGCACCCGCGAGTCGTAGACCGGCAGGCCGAAGTCGCTGGGATGCACGACGTACTCCTTGACCTCTCCGTTCTTCAGCTCACCGACCATGGTCTCGCCGGACAGCGAGACTTCGTCCATGCCGTTCATGCCGTAGACCACCATCACGTGTTCCGAGCCCAGGCGCTGCAGCACGCGGACTTGGATACCGACCAGGTCAGGGTGGAACACACCCATCAGCTGGTTCGGCGCACCCGCGGGGTTGGTCAGCGGACCCAGCAGGTTGAAGATGGTGCGTACGCCCAGCTCCTTGCGCACCGGCGCCGCGTGCTTCATCGAGGCGTGGTGGTTGGGCGCGAACATGAAGCCGATGCCGGACTCCTCCAGGCAAGCCGCCACCTGCTCGGCGTTCAAGCCAATGTAGGCGCCCATCGCCTCCAGCACATCGGCGCTGCCGGAGGTGGACGATACGCTGCGCCCCCCGTGCTTGGCGACGCGCGCGCCACCGGCCGCCGCAACGAGCATCGCCGCGGTCGAGATGTTGAAGGTGTGGGCCGAGTCGCCCCCGGTACCGCACAGGTCGACCAGGTGGGTCTTGTCGGCGATCTGGACCGGCGCCGCGAACTCGCGCATCACCTGCGCGGCGGCGGCGATCTCGCCGATGGTTTCCTTCTTCACGCGCAGCCCGATCGACAGCGCAGCGATCATCACCGGCGACATCTCGCCGCTCATGATGCGGCGCCACAGCGCCAGCATCTCGTCGTGGAAGATCTCGCGATGCTCGATGACGCGGACGAGCGCGTCGGTGTTGCTGATGCTCATGGTCGTCAAGCGGGGGTGGAGAAGAACTCGCGGACGGCCGCGATGGCGGTGTCGATGCCGGCAGCATCCACATCGAGGTGGGTCACGAAGCGCAGGCCGATCAAACCAGTGGCCAGCACGCCGCGCGCCTTCAGGTGCGCCAGCAGCGCCGCGCCGCGGCCATCGGCCACCTGGGCGAAGACGATGTTGGTCTGTGGCGGCGTCACCGTCAGGCCGGCGATCCCCGCCATGCCCTCGGCCAGACGGCGCGCCAGCGCATGGTCATCGGCCAGGCGTTCGACATGGTGCGTCAGCGCATGGTCCGCCGCGGCCGCCAGCAGGCCGACCTGGCGCATGCCGCCGCCGGCCATCTTGCGCACCCGGTGGGCGCGAGCGATGAACTCGCGCGAGCCGCACAGCGCTGAGCCGATCGGCGCGCCGAGGCCTTTGCTGAAGCAGACTGAGACGCTGTCGAAGTGGCGGGTGATCTCGCGCGCGGACACCTTCGAAGCGACCGCCGCGTTGAACAGCCGCGCACCGTCGAGATGGATAGCCAAACCACGCCTCTTGGCCAACGCCGACGCCTGCTCGATATAGCCCAGCGGCAGCGCATTGCCGTTCCAGGTGTTCTCCAGGCACAGCAACCGGCTCTTCGCGAAGTGCGAGTCGTCGGGCTTGATCGCCGCCTCGATGTCGGCCAGCAGCAGCGTGCCGTCGGGCTGGTTCGGCAAAGGTTGCGGCTGGATACTGCCGAAGACTGCACCGCCGCCGCCTTCGTAGCGGTAGGTATGGGCCATCTGGCCGACGATGTACTCGTCGCCCCGGCCACAGTGCGCCAGCAGGCCGCACAGGTTGCTTTGCGTGCCGGTCGGCATGAACAGCGCCGCCTCGAAGCCCAGCAGCGCAGCAATGCGCTCCTGCAGCGCATTGACAGTCGGGTCGTCGCCAAACACGTCGTCGCCCAGTGGCGCGGCCATCATCGCCTCGCGCATCGCCGGCGTCGGCTGCGTGACGGTGTCGCTGCGCAGGTCGACGAACTTGCCGCCGGCTGCGCGCCCTGAAGCGCTGGCGTAGTCAACGGCACTCATGCGCGGACCTCCTGCCGGCTCATCGTGATGAAGTTGCGCAGCATCGCGTGGCCGTGCTCCGAAAGAATCGATTCGGGGTGGAACTGCACGCCTTCGAGCGGCGTGGCCGTGCCGGCCAGTTCACGGTGGCGCACGCCCATGATCTCGCCGTCCTCACTGGTCGAGGTCACCTCCAGCACCTTCGGCATCGTCTCGCGCTCGATCGCCAGCGAGTGGTAGCGGATCACCGAAAACTCGATCGGCAGATCACGGTAGACGCCCTTGCCGTCGGTGGAGATGCGGCTGGCCTTGCCGTGCATCTGCACCTGGGCCCGCACGACCTTGCCGCCCAATGCCGCCCCGATGCTCTGGTGGCCGAGGCACACGCCAAGGATCGGCAGCTTGCCGATGAAGGCCTGGATCGCCGGCACACAGATGCCGGCCTCGGCCGGCGAACACGGCCCGGGCGACAGCACCAGCAGGTCCGGCCTCAGCGCGCCGATGCCTTCGAGCGTGATCTCGTCGTTGCGGAAGACCCGCACCTCCTGGCCCAGCTCACCGAAGTACTGCACCAGGTTGAAGGTGAAGGAGTCGTAGTTGTCGATCATCAACAGCATCTCAGAACCCCTCTTCCACCAGCTCGGCCGCGCGGATCACCGCCCGCGCCTTGGCCTCGGTCTCTTTCCATTCCAGCTCGGGTACCGAGTCGGCGACGATGCCGGCGGCCGCTTGCACGTACAAGGTGTTGTCCTTGACGATGCCGGTGCGGATTGCGATCGCCACGTCCATGTCGCCGGCGAAGCTGAGGTAGCCGCAGGCACCGCCGTAGATGCCGCGCTTGACCGGCTCGAGTTCGTCGATGATCTCCATCGCGCGGACCTTCGGCGCGCCGGTCAGCGTGCCGGCCGGGAAGGTGGCGCGCAGCACGTCGAGGTTGCTGATGCCTTCTTTCAGCAGCCCTTCGACGTTGCTGACGATGTGCATCACATGCGAGTAGCGCTCGACGACGAAGGCCTCGGTGACCTTGACGCTGCCGGTCTTGGCGATACGGCCGATGTCGTTGCGCGCCAGGTCGATCAGCATCAGGTGCTCGGCGCGCTCTTTCGGGTCGGCGCTCAGTTCGGCTTCGAGTGCCTTGTCCTGCTCGGGCGTCGCACCGCGTGGCCGGGTGCCGGCCAACGGGCGGATCGTGATCTTGTCACCCTCGGGCGCATGCTCGTGCCGCACCAGGATCTCGGGCGAAGCGCCGACGATCTGGAAGTCGCCCATGTCGTAGAAATACATGTAGGGCGACGGGTTCAGCGAGCGCAGCGCGCGGTACAGGCTGAGCGGCGACTCGGTGTAGCGCTTCTTCAGCCGCTGCCCGATCTGGACCTGCATCATGTCGCCGGCGGCAATGTAGTCCTTGCTCTTCAGCACCGCGGCGATGTAGTCAGCCTTGGCGAACTCGCGCTCCACCGCATGAGCCGGGCCACGCCGCACGGCCGGCGCGGTGACGCTGTACTTCAGCTTGTCGGCCAATTCGGCCAGCCGCTTCTTGGCCTTGAAATAGGCCTCGGACTGGGCCGGGTCGGCGTAGACGATCAGGTAGAGCCTGCCCGACAGGTTGTCAATGACCGCCAACTCCTCGGTCTGTAACAACAAGATGTCAGGGGTGCCGATGCCGCCGGTTTTTTGGGTGGCCGCGAGCTTGGGCTCGATGTAGCGCACGGCGTCGTAGCCGAAGTAACCCGCCAGCCCGCCGCAGAACCGGGGCAGCCCTGGCCGCAGCGCGACCTTGAAACGCTTCTGGTACTCGGCGATGAAATCGAGCGGGTTACCCTCGTGGGTTTCGACGACC
>NZ_JBFUGE010000398.1:0-5494 GCF_056403075.1 Ideonella sp. P3_A4
CTCGTGGGCCGCCCTGTACGCGGCGAACACCGCGGGTGCCGTCGGCGGCGCGTTGGGTGCCGCGCTGCTGCTGGTACCGGCAGTCGGGTTGATGCGCTCGGTGCTGGTCTGCGCGGCGCTGAACCTCAGTGCCGGCTTGCTGGCTTGGCGGCTGTACGGGCGTGCCGTCGAACGGCCGAAGGCGGCGGTGCGAACCGGACATGCACGCGGCCCACTCGCATGGCTGTTCGCGACCGGCTTGCTGGGCATCGGCTACGAGTTGCTGGTGGTGCGCGTGCTGAGCCAGGTCACCGAGGACACGGTCTACACCTTCGCCCTGTTGCTGGCGGTCTATCTGGCTGGCAGCGCGGCAGGCGCTGCGGCATACAGGCGTTGGTCGTTGCCCGTCATGCACGATGACGGGCGGCGTACGACGCAGCGGCTGGGCGGCGCGCTGGCGTGCGCCTGCCTTCTTGGGGCCTGCAGCCTGTGGTTCGCAGAGCCCGTGCGAGATGGTGTGGCCAGCGCCATGCGCGGTGCCGCCGGTGCGATGGGCTCGGCTTTGACTGCCGAGGCGGTACTCGCCGTGATGGCCTTCGCACCAGCCACCGCGGTCATGGGCGCACTGTTCAGCCATTTGTGCCGCTGCGCCATGGGCCAAGGGGCGAAAGCGGGACAGTGTCTGGCAATCAACACGCTGGGTGGCGCGTTCGCGCCGCCACTGATCGGCGTCACGCTTCTGCCGGCCTGGGGAGCGAAAGTCGGCCTGCTGCTGCTGGCATGCGGCTATGCAATGCTGGGCTGGCGGCGCCCTGCTTCGCCCTGGACTTGGGTACCTCTTGCCGGCGCCGGGCTGGTGGCCGTGCTGGCGCCACCACTGATCTTCGTGCAGGTGCCCGAAGGCGGACGGCAGATGGCCTACAGCGAGGGCGTATCGGCCGCCGTGAGCGTGGTGGAGGACGGCCGGGGCGTGGCTCGGCTGCACATCAACAACCGCCAACAGGAAGGCAGCAGCGCGACCTGGCAAGTCGACGGCCGGCAGGCCCTGCTGCCGTTGCTGCTGCATCCAGCGCCTCGGCACGCGCTGTTCCTGGGCCTGGGGACTGGGGTGACCGCCGCCACAGCAACGCTGGCGCCCGACCTGGATGTGCAAGCCGCGGAGTTGCTGCCTGAGGTGATTGCACTGTCGCCGCTGTTCACCGAGCCCCTTGCTGAGAAGGGCGTCAGACCACTGCGGCTGCACATCCATGCGGTCGATGCCCGTCGCTTCGTCCGCGTCAGTCCCGACAGCTTCGACGTCATCGTGGCGGACAACTTTCATCCAGCACGAAGCGGCTCAGGGGCGCTCTATACCGTCGAGCATTTCCAAGCGGTACGCGCACGCCTCGCAGAAGGCGGCCTGTTCTGCCAGTGGCTGCCCTTGCACCAGTTGGACTTGGCAACGGTGGGCAGCATCGTGGCCTCGTTCCAGTCAGTGTTCCCGCAGGCCCGTGCCGTGCTCGCCAGCAACAGCCTGACGACGCCGGTGTTGGGCTTGCTGGGCGCCGCCGGTCCATTCACCGGGCAGCCAGAGCAGCTGCAACGTCGTCTCGCCGATGAACCTTGGGCTGCAGGCTTCGGGTTCGAGGACCCTCTGGCCGTGCTGGGCACCTTCGTCGCCGGCCCGTCCTCGCTGCGGCGATGGGCGGCCGATGCGCCGCTGAATACCGACGACCGTCCGGTGGTGGCCTACCGCGCGCCGCGCATCACGTACGCGCCGGACACGCCACCAGCGGATCGTCTGATAGCGCTCCTGACAGAACTCGACGCAGACACCGACACGCTCCTGGCAAACCCTGGCAGTGCCGACTGGTCTTCGCGCCTTGCGTCATACGTGGCCGCTCGCCGCCACTACATCGCCGCAGGGCGAGGCATCCCGCCCATGGACGACCCGCAGGCCATGCTGTCCCGGGTACGAGACCCGCTGCTGGCCGTGCTGCGCCAGAGCCCTGACTTCCGGCCAGCCTACGACCCGCTGTGGCAACTTGCCCGCGCTGTGGCTCCGCTGGATCCCCATGCGGCACGCGCCGTCCTCACCGAGTTGGCCCGGCTGCAGCCCGTGCGTCCCGAAGCCGCGGCCCTGCTGCAGGCGCTTGGAAGTCCGCCCTGACGGCCTAGTGGGGCAGCAAACGGTTTCACAGAGAGGTCACTGCCGCTGCCTAGAGTCGCTCGGGGAGCCTCGAATCGATACATCAGGAGCAGCACAGTCATGAAGCAGATTTTCAGGAAGCGTCCGATCGCGCTGGCGGTGGCCGCAACTTTCGGCGCCCTTGGCGTTGCATCGGCGCCGACGGTGGCCTCTGCGGCGGCCGAAGGCAAATACGTCGCCGGCGACTTTCACAACCACACCACCTGCTCTGACGGCACGATCTCGATGCAGAAGCTGGTGAAGAAGGCCACCGACAAGGTCGACACGCCCTGGGGCTTGGACTGGTTCGTCCAGGCCGGCCACGGCGGCACTGGCAGCCGCAACTGCACGCTGGCCGAAGACGCCTCGCTCAGCACGCCGGCGTATCCCTATGTCGCCGGCAAGGGCCCGACGACCACCTGGTCCGACAGCATCGGCGCTGCGGCCATCAAGGGCGATGGCGGTGGCGTTGGCGGCAACGGCAACATGTGGCGCTGGCAGTCGATCCAGGAATTCCAGTACCCGCTGATGGAGTACCTGGCCGCCTACAAGAACCTGCCGGTGTTCCTCGGCATGGAGTCGGTGGTGGCCGGCCACGAGCACGGCTCGATGTCCGTCATCACCGGTCAGGTGCCCAGCGTCAAGGATTCGAAACTGCCCGACGGCCCGGGCTACAAGGCCAAGGGCAACGCCAGCGCCCTGGCGCAATGGTCCTACTGCTTCGACCGCGGTGACACCGACACCAGCCGCGGCAACGCGACCGGCACCAACGTCGGCAACAACTGGGATTGCTCGGTGGCCGGCAGCCAGAACGCCGTTGACCCGCTGTGGAACCCGACCGCCCACAAGCTGATGATCTCGGGTAGCGGCGTCGGCAGCGGCATCGGTACCAAGGGTCACTACAAGACCACCGAAGCCCTGAAGTGGATGGCTCAGAAGCACCAGACCGGCAGCTACTACGTGCCGGCTCACCTGGAGCGGGCGGGCCCGTTCAGCCCGGACGGCAACAACGGCTACAACGTCGAACACCTGCGCAACTTCAACAACGCCGCGCCCAACGTCGCCTTCGGCTTCGAGACGCAACCGGGCCATGGCGCGTCCAGCAACCGCGGCGAATATCAGGTGCTGCGCAACACCTTCCCGGACGGCACCAAGGTCGACTCGGTCGGCGGCACGACCTATGGCGGCACCGGTGTCTATGGCGCCATCGTCGGCGGCGTTTGGGACGCCTTGCTGGGTGAAGGCCGCAACTGGTGGTTCTTCGCCAGCTCCGACTGGCACAACCGCGGCGGCTTCGGCCCGGACGATCGCCGCTCGACGCAAGACTTCTTCCCCGGCGAATACCAGCGCACCTACGTGCTGACCGGCGCCAAGATGAAGCCGCAGAACATCGTCGACGGCCTGCGCACCGGCAATGCCTATGCGTCCTCCGGTCAACTGATCGATCGCCTGGCCTTCGTGGCTTGCGCCTCGTACCCAGGCGCCACGCGCAGCTCCAAGTCGGTCGAAGACCTGGCCATCAACGCGGCGGCCAACGGCACCTCGGCCAAACGCAACGGCTGCGCGACGATGGGCGAAAAGCTCGCCGTGCTGCCCGGCGCGGAGATCGTGGTCGCCGTGGCCTTGCGTGATCCGGCAGGCGCCAACTACGCGCCCTATTCGTTCCCGAACCCGTCGCTGGTTCAGATCGGCGTCAACCAGCCGATCAACCAGCCGGTGCTGGACCACGTCGACCTGATCCGGGGCATGGTCAGCGGCCTGCGCACGCCGGGCGCCGCCGACTACGCCGGCGAATGGCCCCGCAACACCGACTGGCTGCGCACGGACGGCACCACGGCCGGCCTGTCGGCCGTGCCGGCGGCGGCCAAGAACGTCACTTCCGCGACCCTGCGCACCTTCAACGGCGCGGGCACCAACCGGTGGACGACGGTCACTTCGCCTGTCGACGGCACTGCGCTGCTGAAGATGTCCTACCGCATCCCGGCAGTGGCGGCCTCGCAGTATGTGCGCCTGCGCGGCACCAACATGCCGCCGGCCGTGCCCTATGAGACCGATGCCAGCGGCAACCCCCTGTCGGACCTGTTCACCAACGCGGCCGACTCGACCAAGCTGCGGATCCCCTGCTCCACCGTCGGCACCAACGTGCCTGACAACGGCGTGGTCTGGACGCAAGACATGGGCACGATCGACGGCTGCCCCAACCACCTGACGGTGGTCGGCGGCCAGAAGATGGTGGGCTACGACGTGGCGGCTTGGGCCGATCTGTGGTTCTACAGCAACCCGATCTACGTCGAGGTGTCCGGTGCCCAGCGCGTCGCGGGTATCCCGGCGTCCGCAACGATCGCGGCGCACAAGTAACGGCAGCCTGAACCCACCACCATCCTGAGAAGACGGCGCCGCGCGGCAACGCGCGGCGCCCTTGTCATTTTCTCGAACCCCTTCGGCGACTGTCGACGACATGCCCACTTCACTTCACCCCGCCGATGCCCTCGAGACCGACGCCCCGGCAGCGCGATCGCATCGCCCGGCAGCTTGGATGCGCGAACCGTTGTTGCACTTCACCTTGCTGGGGGCCGCCCTGTTCGGCATCGACCACCTGCTGGCGCAGCGCATCGACGATCCGCATGTGATCGTCATCCCGGCAGAGGTCGACGATCAGGCGCGCCAGCTCTTCAAAGGCTCACGCGGCCGCGAACCCAACGCCGAAGAACTGGCGGCATTGCGCAAGACCTGGCTGGACAACGAAGTGCTCTACCGAGAGGGCCTGGCGCTGCAACTCGACAAGGGTGACAGCGCGATTCGAGAGCGGGTGATCTTCAAGGCCTTGAGCACCGTCGACGCCAACACCAAGCTGCCGCCGCATGATGACAAGCTGCTGAGCGATTGGTTCGAAGCGAACCGGGCGAAATACGACGAGCCCGCGCGCTTCGATTTCCAGGAGGCCGTGCTCAACAGCGATGCGAGCGAGGCTGCCGTGCGCGCCTTCGTTGCAGAGTTGAACAGCGGCGCACCCGGCGATGCCAAGGCGGGCTTGCGCGTCTACAAGGCACGGCCGCAGCCGACCCTGGCGCAAAGCTTCGGCCCCGATTTCGGCGCGCTGCTCGAGCGGGCCGCGCCCGGCCAATGGCAAGCGATGCAGACGCGCGACGGCTGGCGTGCGATCCGTCTGGACGCGACTACGCCGCCGAAGCGCGCCTCCTTCGAGGACGTGCGCGGCCCGGTGTTGCAGGACTGGACCGATGCCACGCTCGCAGCGCAGCGCAGCGCGGCTGTGCAGGCTCTGGCGCGCAAGTACACGATCCGCGGCGAGGCAGACCCGAAATGAAGGACGGGCTCGGTGGCAGGCTC
>NZ_JBFUGE010000399.1:0-5491 GCF_056403075.1 Ideonella sp. P3_A4
TTCCACTCCACCAGCAACTGCTGCCGTTCGCCCTCGCTCAGCAGCGGCAAAGCACCGATCGATGCGTCAGGCCGCTCGACAATGCCCTCCAGCAGCACCTCCAGGTTCGTACCCAGACGCTGAAGCGTTTCGCGGTCGAGCACGTCGGCGTTGCAGGACCAATGCAGGTCGAGCCTGTCGTCGACCTCGCGCACATGCAGCCCGAGTTCGTACTCCACCCGCAGAGGGCCGTCTTCGACCCGCAGCGGCTCGATGACGGCACCGTCCAGCGACAGCACATCGCGCTCAAAGTTCTGCACCGCAAACACGACCTGGAACAGCGGCCCGTGCTTCAGGCTGCGCGCCGGTTGCAGCGCGTCGACGAGCGCCTCGAACGGCACGTGCTGGTGTGCGTAGGCATCGAGCAGGTCTTTGCGCGAAAGTGCCAGCAGCTCGCGGAAGCCTTGTGCACGGTCGAGCCGCGTGCGCAGCACCAGCATGTTGACGAACAAGCCGATCAACGGCTCGAACTCGCGACGCGGGCGGCCCGCCATCGGCGTGCCGACGACGATGGCGTCGCTGGACGAACAGCGCCCGAGCAGGACCGCGAAGGCTGTGTGCAGCGCCATGAACAGCGTCGCCCCTTCCGCCTGGCACAGGCCACGCAAGGCCGCGGTGAGGGTGGGGGTCAGCGTCTGCACCCAGCTGCGTCCGGCGAAGGACTGCTGGGCCGGGCGCGGCCGATCCAACGGCAGCGCGTGCACGGCAGGCAAGCCTTCCAGGCGCTGCGTCCACCACGCGAGCTGGCGCTCCAACACCTCGCCTTGCAGCCACTCGCGCTGCCAATGTGCATAGTCCGCGTACTGCACCGGCAGCGACGCCAGCGGCGCGCTGGTTGYGCGCCGGCGGGCGTCGTAGGAAGCCCCCAGCTCGCGCGTCAGGATGCCGAGCGACCAGCCGTCCGAGGCGATGTGGTGCATCGTCAGCAGCAGGACGTGGTCATCGTCAGCGCGCTCGAGCAGCCGGGCGCGCAGCATGACGTCGGCCGCCAGATCGAACGCCTGCGCCGCCTCGTGCCCGATCCAACGGGCGACCTCGCGTGCCTGCTCGGCGGGCGTCAGCCCGCGCAAGGTCGTCAGCACCAGCGCCACCGGGCTTGCCGGCTGCACCTGCTGCCAGACGACGTCATCTCGCTCGACGCAGATGGTGCGCAGCACCTCATGCCGCGCCACCACATCGGCGAGCGCGCCCGCGAGCGCCTCGTGGTCGATGGGGCCACGCAGCACGAAAGCCCGCGGCACGCCGTGGCGCATGCCTTCGCCACCGAGGTGGCCGACAAACCACAGGCGTTCCTGGGCAAAGGACAAGCGCCGCATTTCACCCTCGGCGCGCACGGCGACCGGAGGCAGCGCGGCATCGCCTGGCGCGCGGGCAATCTCGGCCGCGAGCTCCTCCACCGTCGGCTTGTCGAAGACGGTGCGCAGCGGCAGCTCGATCTCGAAGTCCTGGCGCAGCAGGCTGACGAGCCGCGCCGCCAGCAACGAGTGCCCGCCGAGCGCGAAGAAGTTGTCGCGAATGCCGACGCACTCGATCTGCAGCACCTCCTGCCAGAGCACGCACAGGCGCGCCTGGGTCTCGTCGGTTGGCGCGACATAGGCCTGCCGCTGCAGGTCGGCTTCGTCCGKCGCAGGCAGCGCGCGGCGATCGATCTTGCCGTGCGCAGTCACCGGCATGGCATCGAGCACGACGATGACCGCCGGCACCATGTAGTCAGGCAGCGTGAGCGCCAGTTCCGCGCGCCAGCGGTCAACCGCGGCGCCGGTGTCGCCCAGTTGCGTGGGAACCACATAGGCAACCAGCTGACGTTCGGCCGACGGACCGTCGGCACGGGCCAGCACAGCCGCCTTCTGCACGCCCAGGCACGCCGCCAGGCGGTGCTCGATCTCGCCGAGTTCGATCCGGAAGCCGCGGATCTTGACCTGATGGTCGACCCGGCCGACGAACTCCAGCGTGCCGTCGGCCCGCCAGCGCACCAGGTCGCCGGTGCGGTACAGGCGCGCCGTGGGGTCTTCGCCGAACGGGTCCGCCACAAAGCGCTCGGCGCTGAGCTCGGGCCGGTTCAGGTAACCACGCGCGACGCCGACGCCGCCGACGTACAGCTCACCCACCGCGCCGACTGGGCGCAGTGCCATCGCGTCGCCGCACACGTAGGCGCGCGTGTTGGCGATGGGCCCGCCGATCGGCACGCTGTCCGCCTCTCCGGCGTAGGCGTGCAGCGTCGCCATGACCGTCGTCTCAGTCGGGCCGTAGGCGTTGACCAGCCGCACATGCTGCGACAGCCGCGCCGCGGTGCTGGTCGTGCAGACATCGCCTGCCACCGTCAGCGTGTGCAGCGCCTGCAGCGCGTGCTGCGGCAGTTGGTCGGCATAGGCGGCGGGCAGCACCGCATGCGTCACGCCATGGCGCACGATGACCTCGGCGACGCGTTGCGGGTCCGCCACCTCGTCGCACAGCACCAGCGTGCCGCCGTTCAACAGCGCCGTCGTCCATTCCCAGGTCGCCGCATCAAAGCCGATCGAAGCAAACTGCAGCATGCGCGAGCCAGCAGCAAAACCCAGCGCGCGGGCGTTGACGCGGACAAGGTTGGCAACCCCGCGATGCTCGAGCAGCACGCCCTTGGGCCGGCCGGTCGTGCCGGAGGTGTAGATGACGTAGGCCAGCGCCGAGGGCGAGGTACCGTTCTCGACCCGGCCCAGCGGCTGCGCCGACTGCCGGCCGGTGAGGCGCGCGCGCACATTGGCGTCCAACGGCAGCACCGCCAGCTCGTCCAGCGGCAGATCGGCCATCAGCTCGCGCTGGGTCAGCACCAGGCGCACGCCGGAGTCCTCAAGCACCCAGCGGATGCGGTCCTCCGGATAGCTGGGGTCGATCGGCAAGTAGGCGCCGCCGGCCTTGAGCACCGCGAGCTGGCCCACCACCAGGTCGATCGAGCGCTCGGTGCAGACGGCCACTGGGGTGTCGCGGGCCACGCCTTGCGCACGCAGGTGGCGCGCGAGGCGGTTGGCCTCGGCCTCAAGTTTGCCGTAGGTGATCGACTCGTCGCCGTGCACCACGGCCGGCATGTCGGGGTGCCCAGCCGCCTGCGCTTCGAACAGCTCATGGATGCACGCGTTGTCGGGATAGGGCGTGCGCGTGTCGTTCCAGGTTGCCAACAGAAGACGGCGCTCTTCTTCGCCCAGCATGTCGCAGGCGTTGTGCGGTGCGCGCACGTCGGCCAGCATCGCGTCAAAGGCGCGCAGGTAGCTGTCGCCGGCGCGTTCGACCAGCGCCGCGTCGTACAGGTCGACGTCGTAGGTGATCGCGAGCGACAGCTGGTCGGTGTCCGCGGCGCGCGAGGCATTGATCGAGAAGTCGTAGTTGGTCTTCTCGAACACCTGGCGGCCCAGCAGCCGCGGGCCCTGCGCGCCACCGAGGGCCTGGTACGAATGGAAGTGGGTGTAGGTAAACACCACCTCGGAGAAGTCGCGTTGCAGGTCCTGCTGGATCGCGGCGAACGGGTAGTGGCGCCAGGGCAGGTTCTCGGCCATGCGTGCAACGATCGCCCGCACGAGGTCTTCCCAGTGCCCCGCCCCCACGTCGATGCAGACGGGCAGCGCGTTCAGGAACAGGCCGAGGCCTTTTTCACCGCCCTCCTGCTCCGGCCGTCCGTTGTTGACCACCGCCGTGAGGGTCAGGCGCTGGCCGCTCAAAGTCGACAGCATCTTGGCGTGTGCGGCGAGCACCAGGGCCTGCACCGGCACGCCGAGGCGGCGCGCCAGGGCAAGCAGGCCGGCCGATCGTTCACCGAGGCCGGCCACAGTGTGGCGACGCAAGCTGCGCTCGCGCTCGGCGTCGGCGCCGATGGCGCGTCGAGGCAGTTGCTGGTCGGGCACTTCACGCAGAGTGCCGCTCCAGTAGCGGCGCGCCTGTTCGTTGCCCAGCACCGCCTGCTCACCGGCGATGAAGTCGCGGAACGCACGGTCGACGGCAGGCTCGGGCAGCGCACCGCCGGCGAGCAACGTGCCGTAGTGGATCAGCAGCTGGCTGGTGAAGGTGGAGTTGCTCCAGCCGTCGTAGACCGCGTGGTGAAAGCTCAGCCCGAGCTCCAAGCGGTCTTCCGTCCGCAGGTGCACGAAGACGCGGAACAGCGGGCCGCGCCAGTCGAACCGGACCCGCTTCTCCTGCGCCATCCACTGAGCGATGTGGGCGTCTTGCTCGGCGGCAGACAGGTGCCGGATGTCGGCCACCGTCAGCGGCGGCTGCATCTCGCGCTGCACAACCTGGAGCGGCCGGGCACGCTCCAGCAGGAAGCCGGTGCGCAGCACGGGATGCTGGCGCGCCATGAACGCGAGCGCCTGCGCGAAGCAGGCCGCGTCCCAGCGGGCGGCCACATGGAAACTGAAGAGGTCGTGGTAGGCCTCGCCGCTGCGCTCCAGCTGGGTGTGGAAGACCATCCCGAGCTGCAGCCGCGACATCGGGTAGGCGTCGTCGAGTCGCTGGGTCAGCTCGGGCCCGAGGCCCTCGCGCTCTTCGGGCGTGAGCAGCGAGAAGGGTTCAGGCGCCGCTTGCGGCGACAGCGCGGGCAGCTCGGCCGCAACTTCGCGGGGCAGCGCCTGCGCCAGGTCGGCAACCGTCTGGTGGCGGAACAGGTCGCGCACGCTCAGCGCCAGGCCGTGTTCGCGCGCCCGGGCGACGATGCGGATGGACAGGATCGAGTCACCGCCGAGCGCAAAGAAGTTGTCGTGCACGCCGACGCGGTCCTGGCGCAACACCTGCTGCCACACGGCGCACAGCGCCGCTTCCACAGCGTCGCGCGGCGCCACATAAGCCTGGCGCTGCACATCGCCGGCCTGCGGCGCCGGCAGCGCGCGCTTGTCCACCTTGCCGTTCGGCGTCAGGGGCAAGGCGTCCATCGCCACGTAGACCGCGGGCACCATGTAGTCGGGCAGCTGGCGCGCGAGCTGCGCGCGCCAACGCTCGATGGCGCTGCCGGCGTCCTCGTCCCGCTTGTCGCCGACAACGTAGGCGACGAGGCGGCGTTCGCCCGAGACGCCGTCAGCGCGGGCCACGACCACCGCGTCCTTCACGCCGGGGCAAGCGACGAGCTGGTGCTCGACTTCGCCCAACTCGATCCGGAAGCCACGGATCTTGACCTGGTCGTCGATGCGCCCGATGAACTCGAGCTCACCTTCCGGGAGCCAGCGCGCCGCGTCGCCCGTGCGGTACAGGCGGCCGCCCGGCACACCCGGCAGCTCGACGAAGCGCGCGGCGGTCAACTCGGGGCGTCGCAGATAGCCGCGCGCCACCCCGCCGCCGCCGACATACATTTCGCCGGGCGTGCCGACGGGCACGAGGCGCTGACGGGCGTCGAGCACCACCACCGACAAGTCACCCAGCGGCCGCCCGACAACGCTGCCGCGGCCTTGCGCGATGTCCACGCGACGCAGGCGGCGGTAGGTCACATGCACCGTGG
>NZ_JBFUGE010000400.1:0-5487 GCF_056403075.1 Ideonella sp. P3_A4
GGCGGTAGGCGCTGCTGCTGCTCCGGCCGCCAGCGCAGCGCCGGCACTCGCTGCCGCAGCAGTCGCGCCGCCGCCGCCCGCGGCCGCGCCGGTGGCTGCTGCCGCTCCGGTCGCAGCCGTGGGCCGCATCGACGTGGTCGTGCCCGACATCGGCRACTTCAAGGACGTCGCGGTCATCGAGCTGCTGGTCAAGGTCGGCGACACGGTGAAGGCCGAGCAAAGCCTGATCACCGTCGAGAGCGACAAGGCGTCGATGGAGATTCCGTCGTCGCACGCTGGTGTCGTCAAGGAAATCAAGGTTGCACTGGGCGACAAGGTCAACCAAGGCACGCCGCTGGTGGTGCTGGAAGGTGCGGGCGGCGGTGCCACTGCCGCGCCTGCGCCGGCCCAAACCGTGACCGCTGCCGGCCACGCGCCCGGCACGCTGACCAGCGCCCCGGTCGAGCGCACCGCGCCCACCGCCGCGCTGCCTGCCCACGAGCCGAGCGCGCCGCAGGGCACGCTGCCGCACGCGTCGCCGTCGATCCGCCGCTTCGCGCGCGAGCTGGGTGTGCCCCTGGCCGAAGTGAAGGGTTCAGGCCTCAAGGGCCGCATCACGCAAGACGACGTGCAAGGCTTCGTCAAGCAGGTGATGGCCGGTGACCAGCAAACCACGGCGCAAAAGGCCAAGGCGCCTGCTGCAGCCGCAGGCGCTGCTGGCGGCGGCGCCTTCCCGGGCCTGCTGCCCTGGCCGCAGGTCGACTTCACGAAGTTCGGCCCGGTCGAGCGCAAGGAGCTGAGCCGCATCAAGAAGATCAGCGGCGCGAACCTGCATCGCAACTGGGTCGTGATCCCGCACGTCACCAACCACGACGATGCCGACATCACCGAGCTCGAAGCCTTCCGCGTCCAGCTCAACAAGGAGAACGAGAAATCGGGCATCAAGGTCACGATGCTGGCCTTCATGATCAAGGCCGCGGTCGCGGCATTGAAGAAGTTCCCCGAGTTCAACTCGAGCCTCGACGGCGACACGCTGGTGCTGAAGAACTACTTCCACATCGGCTTCGCGGCGGACACACCCAATGGGCTGGTCGTGCCGGTGATCCGCGACTGCGACAAGAAGGGCATCYTCCAGATCAGCCAGGAAATGAGCGATCTGGCAAAGAAGGCACGCGACGGCAAGATGGGGCCGGCCGACATGAGCGGCGGCTGCTTCAGCATCAGCTCGCTCGGCGGCATTGGTGGGCGCTACTTCACGCCGATCATCAACGCGCCTGAAGTGGCGATCATGGGCGTGTGCAAGAGCAGCACCGAGCCGCGCTGGGATGGCAAGGCCTTCCAGCCGCGCCTGATCCTGCCGCTGTCGTTGTCGTGGGATCACCGTGTGATCGACGGCGCGTCAGCTGCGCGCTTCAACGTCTACTTTGCATCGCTGCTGGCGGACTTCCGCCGCATCGTGTTGTGACGGCACCCGGTGGCGGAGTACCGCCACCACCCGCCAAGCGGGTGCTCAATCGCCTTGGGAGCGGCCCGGCGCCGATTGAGCCCGCTCCGATGAACGTGGAGTGAGAGACAAGAATGGCAACGATCGAAGTGAAAGTGCCGGACATCGGCGACTTCAAGGACGTGGCGGTCATCGAGCTGCTGGTCAAGCCGGGTGACACGATCAAGGTGGACCAGAGCCTGATCACCGTCGAGAGCGACAAGGCCTCGATGGAGATCCCGTCGACCCATGCTGGCGTGGTCAAGGAGCTGAAGCTCAAGCTCGGCGACAAGATCAGCCAGGGCAGTGCGGTCCTGATGCTGGAGGCGGATGGTGCAGCGACAGCAGCCGCACCGGCGCCGTCACCCACACCCGCCGCCGCACCGGCGGCCGCTGCCTCCGCAGCACCTGCTCCCGCCGCAGCCAGCTACGCCGGTGGCGCCGATATCGAGTGCGACATGCTCGTGCTGGGCGCTGGCCCGGGTGGGTATTCGGCCGCCTTCCGCGCGGCCGACCTCGGCATGAAGGTCGTCCTGGTCGAGCGTTATGCGACGCTGGGCGGTGTCTGCCTGAACGTGGGCTGCATCCCGTCCAAGGCGCTGCTGCACGTGGCCGCGGTGATGGACGAGGTGAGCCACATGGCCGACCTGGGCATCGACTTCGGCGCCCCGAAGGTCGACATCGACAAGCTGCGCGCCCACAAGTCCAAGGTGGTCGGTAAGCTGACAGGTGGCCTGCAGGCGATGGCCAAGATGCGCAAGGTCACGGTCGTGCGCGGCTACGGCGAGTTCGTCGACCCGCACCATGTGAAGGTCGACGAGACCAGCGGCGACGCGCAGGTGAAGACCGGCGCTTCGAAGACGATCAAGTTCAAGAACGCGGTCATCGCGGCCGGCTCGCAGGCGGTGCGGCTGCCGTTCTTMCCGAACGATCCGCGCATCGTCGATTCGACCGGCGCGCTGGAGTTGCGCGACACGCCGAAGAAGATGCTGATCGTCGGTGGCGGCATCATCGGGCTCGAAATGGGCACGGTGTATTCGACGCTCGGCGCGCGGCTCGATGTCGTCGAAATGCTCGATGGCTTGATGCAGGGCGCCGACCGCGACCTGGTCAAGGTCTGGCAGAAGATGAACACGCCGCGCTTCGACAAGATCATGTTGAAGACCAAGACGGTGGGCGCCGAGGCCACGCCGCAGGGCATCAAGATCAAGTTCGAAGACAGCGAAGGCAAGACCAGCGAAGCCACCTACGACTTGGTGCTGCAAGCCGTGGGCCGCACGCCCAACGGCAAGAAGATCGGTGCCGACAAAGCCGGCGTCATCGTCGGCGACCGCGGCTACATCCCGGTCGACGTGCAGATGCGCACCAACGTGCCGCACATCTTCGCGATCGGCGACATCGTCGGTCAGCCGATGCTGGCGCACAAAGCGGTGCACGAGGCGCACGTGGCGGCCGAGGTCGCCTCGGGCGACACCAAGGCGCAGTTCGATGCCCGCGTGATCCCGAGCGTGGCCTACACGGATCCTGAAGTGGCCTGGGTCGGCCTAACCGAAGAGCAGGCCAAGGCGCAGGGCGTGAAGGTCAAGAAGGGCCTGTTCCCATGGACGGCCTCGGGCCGCGCGATTGCGAACGGCCGCGACGAGGGCTTCACCAAGCTGCTGTTCGACGAGGAAACCCACCGCATCGTCGGCGGCGGCATCGTCGGCACGCATGCGGGCGACATGATCGGCGAGATCGCGTTGGCGATCGAGATGGGCGCCGACGCCGTCGACATCGGCAAGACGATTCACCCGCACCCGACGCTCGGCGAGTCGATCGGCATGGCGGCTGAGGTGGCGCACGGCTCGTGCACCGACTTGCCGCCGGCCCGGAAGTAAGCGCTAGTCGCACCAAACAAAACGGGGCCTGCGGGCCCCGTTGCTTTTTCCGGCAAAGGCGAAGACTCAGTGCACTTGGCCTTCGGCGACGATGCGCCAATCGGCGCCGTCGCGGCCCCAGTACTGGCGCATCACATGGTCGACCTGCTGGCTGTTGGCAGCTTGCTCGCGGAAGGTCACGACCATCAGTTCGCGGTCGTCACGCCAGGTGATCATGCTGGTGTCGTCGATCGCCGACGGCACCGGCGTCGTGCGCAGGCGCCAGCGTGCTGCCGCGACCGCGTCGGCGGGGCCACTGGCGGGGTAGAACGTGGCGACGGTGTCCGCGTCAGCTTTCAGCCGGGCCTGGCGCCAACGCTCGAAGGTCTGCAGGAACTCAGGCTGCACCGACGCGCGGGCGGTCTCGGGCGCACGCCACTCAATCTTGCGACTGATCAGCACGGGGGTGTCGCGCTGCGGCAGCCGCGCTGACAAGCCCACCAAGTCGTCATTGGCCAGCACGACGCAGCCGTCACTGTCTTGCGGCGGCCGCGAATAGAAGGCCGCGGACACCCCATGCAGCAGGATGCCCTTGCCGGTGCGGCCGCGGCTGCGGTCGTAGGCGTTGGGGTAGTTCAACGGCAGGGCGCCAGCGCCGAAGCGGTCTTCGAGCGCATGACGTTCGATTTGCCCGGTGATGAAGTACAGGCCCAGCGGCGTCTTCTGGTCGCCTTCGGTCAGTTTGTCGACGCCTTGCTTGCCGACCGAGACATAGAAGTCGTCGACCAGCTTCAGGCCCTGTTCACCGTTCTCGAACAGGTACAGCCGGCTGCGCGATGCATCGACCGCGATCGCATAGGGCTGGGTCGGGGGCAACTGGATGAACTCGGCCGGCACGGCGCCGGCAGGCGGCCTGTCGCGCAGCGCTGCGAGCCGTTGCTGCACCTCTTCGCGCAGCGGTGCCACGTCGCCCTGGCCCTTGACGCCGCCACCCCAGTCTTTCAGCGACGCCGCATGAGCGGCGAGCAGGTCGGCCTGCAGCAGCAGTGCCAGACGGAAGTTAGGGTACTGCAGTGTCAGCGCGGTGTTGGCGGCGAGCGCATCGTCGAGCCGTCGTTGGCCGACGAGGCGATAGATGGCGATCAGGCGCGCTTCGGGGCTGCCTTGCAACGCAGTGGTGGGATCGGGTTGCCGCAGCGCCGGTGCTTCATCGTCGGCCAGGCGCATCGGCAGCGTGGACACCGCAGCCGACGGCGCAGCGTGGGCATTCGCCTCGCGTGCCCACCAACCGAGCCCACGCGAATCGGTGGCCGACAGCAGGCCCGCGCCCAGCAGCCCGACGGTGCCGAGCAGCACCGCGCCGCGGCGTTTGCGAAGGTTGTGGGGCGATTCGCGTTTCATCGCAATGGCCTGACCGAAACCAGCGGCCGTCAGCCGCCTACGGCTTCCTGCTTGATCAGCCAGTGGCCATTGCTACGGACCAGCTGCAGCGTCTTGCGGCCGGTCGTGGACAGCGCGTCCGAGCTGTAGACCTGCTTGAACTTGGCCGTGGCCTGGTCACCGTCGACACTGATGCGCAGGTCGACCAACTCGACCCTGATCTGCTTGCGGACGGCGATGCGGTCGCGGCGGTCTTGCTCCCAGGCTTTGCGCGAGCTGGCCTGGCCGCTGAAGTCTGGCATGTAGGCGGCGTAGTAGCCGTCCATGTCGCGTTTGGACCAAGCTGCGGCCCAGGCGCGCACAGCCGCTTCAACCTCGCTGTTCGCGCCGCTGGCCACTGGCGCTGGGGGCGGGGCTACCGGATTGACGGTTGGTGGTGCGGACGCGGCGGGCACTGCGGGCGCCGGCTTGGCCGCCGGCACAGGGGCGCTGGCAGTCGGGGTCGGGGCGGGCGGAGGCGGGGCGACAGGCTTGCTGACAGTTGGACTCGCGACAGGGGCTGGTGCCGGGGCCGGCGGAGGAGGAACGGGCTTGGGTGCCGGCGCAGCGGCAACCACGATCGGCGCCGGGGGCGGCGCTGCGACCGTGGGGATGACAGCAGGCGAGGGCGCTCGGCCGACCGGCTTGGCCACCACCGCAGGTGGTGCGGGCGGCGGGGTGATGTTCGCGCCGGCGGTCAGCTCACGCAGCAGGGCCAGCTTGGGTTGCACGCTGGCGTCGCCCTTGTCC
>NZ_JBFUGE010000401.1:0-5476 GCF_056403075.1 Ideonella sp. P3_A4
GCCCAAAGGCCCACAGATCGTGATGCTCGAACAAGGTGGCTGGGACAGCCACGCCAACCTCACCAACGAAAAAAGCGCCTTCCTGAACAACCTTCAGCAGCTGGACGACAGCCTTGGGACGCTGCGCGAGATGCTGGACGCACCGAACGCTAACGGGCTGTGGGGCCGCACCGTGATCGTCGTGGCCACCGAGTTCGGCCGCGAGGTGGCGATCAACGGCACCCGCGGCACCGACCACGGCACCGGTGGTGCCGCGTTCGTTCTCGGCGGCGCGGTGCGCGGCGGCCAAGTGCTGGCCGACTGGCCAGGCCTGGCGAAGAAAGACCGCTACGAAGGCCGCGACCTGAAGATCACGACCGACCTGCGGGCTGTCTTCAAGAGCGTACTGGCCGACCACCTGCATATCGCACGGGGCCCGCTGGACAAGGACGTCTTCCCGGGGACCGAAGGCATGAAGCTGCCGGAGTTGGTCAAGGCCTGAGGCCGGTCAGCCTAACGTTCTAGCTGCGCGCGACGGCGACATCCGGATCGCGCAGCATCACAGGCTCCCGCGAACCGGAAGCCGTGCGGCGGCGCACGGCGGCGTCGATGCGCTCGCGATTCGCTTCGTAGGTGGCGACGGCGTCCTCGCCCCCACTCTCGCCGTTGAAGCAGTAGTGCAGCGTCTGCCGCGCGATCGTCGCGCCGACGTAGCGGCCATCGTCATGCAAGACCCAGAAGCGCAGAACGCCCGAGGCCAAGTCAAAAAAGGGTGTCTGAGACATCTAGCGTCGCGGCGCCGCGTTCCATGGTGATGGGATCTACACCCACCCGACGCGTGGCGACAGGGGGATCGGGAGCTGGCGCTGCGTCATCGGGCAGCACGATGGCCACATCGCAATCGCGCCCGACAAGCGCACGGGCCAGCAAGTAATTGGCGGTGTCGCGTGCATCAAGGGCGTCGATGTGCACACGGCCAGCGATGTCACATGGAAACGAGAAGGACAGACCGCCGTGCGACGCCCGATAGCACAAGCGAAACCCGCGACCTACTGGATGGGCAGCCGCCTCATGCTGGGGGGTTGGTGTCGGCAGCATCACGTTGCGCGCCCTCGCTTCGGTCRCTCTGCGCATCGTGACCCTGTTGCCAGGCGTCGTGCCGTTCGAGCCAGCTGCCTGGCGATTCACCGGTGCGGGCCGGCGCGTTGGACCGGCGACGCAACGGATTGGCGTCCGCATCGTCGCCACGGGCGGCGGCTTTGGCACCCTGCCGCTGCAACTCGGCGCGCTCCGCGTCGGCCAGCACCGGAAGCGCGTCGACGACGTCTGACGACGGTACTGGCTCGCTGGCAGGTGGTTGGCTCATTCGGGTCCTCTGAAGCGGCCCCGCTCAGAATGGCGCGGGGCTCTTCTGCTTATACGCCTATTGCCTTGCRGGCTCGGTGCGCACCCCAATGGCCCGTGGAAGCAAAGGCCATCTTCCTCGCGCACAAACAGCACGTGCCTCGGTCGGTGAGCACTCAAGCGCTGCCGCGCGCAATCAGCTCGAAGCCCAGATCGACCACCGGCTGCTTGACGGTCTCGCCGCGCATCAGCGCCAGCAGCATTGCCGACGCGGCCTGGCCGACTTCGGCGCGTGGCGTGCGCACCGTCGTCAGCGGCGGCACCATCTGGTCGCTGCCGGTGAGGTCGTTGAAGCCGGCCACCCCGATCTCGTCGGGCACCTTGATGCCGCGCCGAAGCGCCGCCAGCAGCGCGCCCTGGGCCAGGTCGTCGTTGCAAAAGAAGATCGCGTCGATCGCCGGCCGCTGGCCGATGATCTGCTCGAACATCCGGCCCCCGAGCGCGATCGACGAAGGCGCCGGGTTCAGCCATTCGAGCGTCTGGTCGTACAGGCCGGCGGCCATCAATTCGCGCCGCCAGCCTTGCAGCCGTTGCAGCGTACGTGGATCCAACTGTGCGGCTGCAAAGGCCACTCGGCGACGGCCATGGCGCAGCAGATGCCGCGTCAGCGCGGCGCCCGCGTCGGCTTGTGACAGGCCCACGCTGTGCAAGCCCGACTTGGGTGCTGCCAAATCCATCATGTGCACGCAAGGCACGCCAGCCTGCGCGATTAGCGTGCTTGTCGTCGCAGGCCGGTCGATGCCCGTGACCAGCAGGCCGGCCGGCCGATGGAGCAACTGCTCGCGCAGCAACGCGGCCTCTTCGACCTCGTCGTAATGGGTGACGCCGATCAGCGTCYGGAAGCCAGCTGGCCGCAGCGTGCGCTGGACGGCCTCGATCAGGTCGACGAACAGCGCGTTCGACAGCATCGGGATCAGCACCGCCACATGCGTGCTGCGGCGCGACGCCAGCGCGCGGGCCGCCGGGTCGGGCACATAGCCCAACCGGTCGGCGGCTTCGCGCACCCGCTCGACGAGCGCCGGGTCGACCGCGCGCTCTCCGCGTAGAGCGCGTGACACGGTGATCGGGCTGACTTCTGCGGCGCGCGCCACGTCGTTCAAGGTGACGCGACCGCTGGCGCGGCGGCGGGGAATGGCAGAGGTCATCTAAGGGTTGGTACGGATGAGCGGGAGTGGCTCGGTGATTAGGATAGCGCTGTCCGGTACCTGCACGCAAGCCGGCGCTTCCCTCAAGCCTCCTCCAGGCCACTCCAGGGAAACAGCGTCTTGGTCAGGGTACCGATTTTTTGGTCCACTTCGGATAGCGCTATCCAACGCATGAAGCAATCACTGGTCGTCATGGGCGTGTCGGGCTGCGGCAAGTCGAGCCTGGGCGAGGTGCTGGCCGAGGCACTGGGCACACGCTTCGTCGAAGGCGACGCACACCACAGCCCGGCCAACCGCGCCAAGATGAGCCAGGGCGTTGCGTTGACCGATGCCGACCGCGACGGCTGGCTCAACACGCTGGCGGCCGAGTTGCGCCAGCCCCCGCTGCCCATCGTTTTGACCTGCTCATCGCTGAAGCGCGCCTACCGCGACCGCCTGCGGGCCGCCGCGCCGGGCCTGCGCTTCGTGTTCATGGACATCGGCCGCGAGGCTGCACTGCAGCGCGTCGCCAGCCGCGGCGCCGCCCACTTCTTTTCCACCAGCCTGGTCGACAACCAGTTCGCGACGCTTGAGCGCCCCGATGGCGAAGCGGGCGTGCTGCGGGTCGATGCCGAGGCACCGTTGAGCCATTTGCAAGCCGAGGTCAGCGCTTGGCTGGCCGAAGAGGAGCACGCATGAGACGCAGGGCCGTTCCCAAGGCGAATTCCGGAGCGTGCAACGCGGAGGACTCCCAATGAACCACACCCTTGCCAACGACAAGCTGCCACTGCCGCAGCGCATCGCCCAGGGCGCTATGGCCAGCTGCCTGGGCGTGATGGCGGTCGCCGTGTTCGTCAACGTGGTACTGCGCTACGGCTTTGGCAGCGGCATCGCGGCGAGCGAAGAACTCTCGCGCCTGCTGTTCGTCTGGATGGTCTTCATCGGCGCCACCGCCGCCTACCCGGCTGGCGAACACATGGCCTTCACCAGCCTGGTCGGCCTGCTGAAGAACCGGCCGGTACTGATCGGGGGGATGACGCTGCTGATTCGCGCGCTGGTGGTGCTGGCCTGCGGACTGGTGGCCTGGGGTGCCTGGCAACAAGTGGTGGTCGGCATGGACAGCCGCTCGGTCGTGCTGGCCTACCCCACTGCGTTGCTGCCCCTGCCCGCGCTGTTGTGCGCCACCGCGATCAGTGTGATGGCCTTGATCGAGATCGTCCAACGCAAGCCGCTGGACCTGGGCCACGGCGCCGAAGTCGAGTGAGTGGAGTCACACGCCATGTCTGCTGAAGCACTCGCCTTCGTCGTTTTCTCTGCCGGCATGCTGGTGCTGATGGGCATCGGCATGAACATGGCCCTCGCACTGGTGCTGACCGGCGCCGGCATGGCCTATGTGCTGGGCTTCTGGGACACCCAGCTGCTGGCACAAAACCTGGTCGCCGGCATCGACAGCTTCCCGCTGCTGGCGGTGCCCTTCTTCATCCTCGCCGGCGAGCTGATGAACTCGGGCGGCATCAGCCGCCGCATCATCGACATGGCGCAGGCCTGGGTCGGCCACATCCGCGGCGGGCTGGGTTACGTGGCGATCGGGGCCGCGGTGCTGATGGCCAGCATGAGCGGCTCGGCACTGGCCGACACCGCGGCGCTGGCGACCATCTTGCTGCCGATGATGCGACAGCAGGGCTACCCGATGAACACCTCGGCCGGGCTGCTCGCCTCGGGCGGCATCATCGCGCCGATCATCCCGCCGTCGATGCCGTTCGTGATCTACGGCGTGACCACCAACACCTCGATCTCGGCCTTGTTCGTCTCGGGCATCGTGCCCGGGCTGATCATGGGCGCCGGCCTGATCGTCGCGTGGAAGTGGGTGCTGCGCCGCATCGAGTTGCCCGAGGGCCAACCGCTGCCGATGAAGGATCGACTGACGGCCACCGCCAAGGCCTTCTGGGCGATGCTGATGCCGATCATCATCATCGGCGGCATGAAGACCGGTGTCTTCACACCGACCGAGGCGGCAGTGGTGGCCGCGTTCTACGCACTGATCGTCGCGCTGTTCGTGCACCGCGAGATGAACTTGGCCGAGATCCACGGCGTGCTGGTGCGCGCCGCCAAGACGACGGCGATCGTGATGTTCCTGTGCGCCGGCGCGCAAGTCGCCAGCTACATGATCACCTTGGCCGACCTGCCCGGCGTGCTGACCGGCTGGCTGGGGCCGCTGGTCAACAGCCCGCGCCTGCTGATGGCGGTGATGATGGTTGCGCTGGTCGTCATCGGCACCGCGCTGGACCTGACGCCAACGATCCTGATCTTCGCGCCGGTGATGCTGCCGATCGCGGTGAAGGCCGGCATCGACCCGGTCTACTTCGGCCTGATGTTCGTGCTCAACGGCGCGATCGGCTTGATCACACCGCCGGTGGGCACGGTGCTGAACGTCGTTGCCGGCGTCGGCCGCCTGTCGCTGCACCAGGTGATCAAGGGCGTGAACCCGTTCTTGGTCACCTACCTGCTGATCCTCGTGCTGTTCGTGCTCTTCCCGTCCATGGTCACCGCGCCGGTGGCGTGGATGCGCTGAGGCGTCTCTTCCCGCTCCCTTCCTGACACTGCATTACCTCCAGGAGACACACCGTGAAAACCACCCGCCGCACCGTTGCCGCCGCCGCCCTCGCCTTGCTGGCCTGCGCGCCGTTGGCCACCTTTGCACAGGACATCAAGCCGCGCCTGATCCGCTTCGGCTATGGGCTGAACGAGCAGAGCAATCAAGGCCGCGCGGTCAAGGTCTTCGCCGAGGCGGTCGAGAAGGCCTCGGGCGGCAAGATGAAGGTGCGTGCGATCGGTGCCGCCGCGCTGGGCCCGGACACGCAGATGCAGCAGGCGCTGATCGGCGGCGCGCAGGAAATGATGGTCGGCTCGACCGCCACGCTCGTCGGCATCACCAAGGAAATGGCGCTGTGGGACACGCCGTTCCTGGT
>NZ_JBFUGE010000402.1:0-5475 GCF_056403075.1 Ideonella sp. P3_A4
GTGCTATTCCGCTCGTCATCGCACAGTGCCGCGCTGGAGCTGGAACTCGCGCGTCGCAACATCCCGTACGTCAAATACGGTGGCTTGAAGTTTCTCGAAGCGGCGCATGTGAAAGACGTGCTGTCTCTGCTGCGCTGGGCCAGCAACCCGCGCCACCGGCTGGCGGGTTTTCGCGTGGCGCAGCTGGTGCCCGGCATCGGCCCGGCCAGCGCGCGGCGCCTGCTCGACGCGATGGATGCCAGCGCCGATCCACACGCCACGCTGCAAGCCTTCGAGCCGCCCACGCCTGCGCGCGGCGACTGGGCGCCGCTGGCAGCATTGCTGCGTCGTTTGAGTGAAGCGCCGGACTGGCCTAACGAGCTGGCCGCAGTGGCTGACTGGTATCTGCCGCAGATGGAGCGGCTGCACGACCACCCTGTGCCGCGCCAAGCCGATGTCGAGCAACTGGCGCGGCTGGCCAGTGGCCATGCCAGCCGCGAACGTTTCCTGACCGAGCTGACGCTGGACCCACCGCAAGCCACCAGCGACGAAGCCGGCGACCCGAACCAGGACGAGGACTACCTGATCCTGTCGACCATCCACGCCGCCAAGGGCCAGGAGTGGCCGTCGGTGACGGTGCTGAACGTGATCGACGGCTGCCTGCCCGGTGACCTGTCGACCGCGACGCGGATCCAGCTCGAAGAAGAACGGCGCCTGCTCTATGTCGCGATGACCCGCGCCAAGAACCACCTGGCGCTGATGGTGCCGCAGCGCTTCTACGTCACCCAGCAGCGCCGCTTCGGTGACCGCCACCTGTACGGCGGCCTGTCGCGCTTCATCCCGCCCGAGGTGGCGGCGCATTTCGACAGCGTCGGCCCCAGCACGCCGACCTGGGCCAGCGGCCCGCTGACACCGCCGCCCGGTGCCGTGCTGGATTTGGCGCGGCGGCTGCGCGAGCGCTGGTAGCCCCGGCACATACCGGCGGCACTGGCTATTGCCGGGCGTCGGGCTGTGGGAAGATCAAGCGCAGCCAGGGAGCGGCTAGCCTCCGATGCAGGGGCGGCCACCATGCGGTGGGGTGCCGATGCCATCACAAGACAAATTGCTCGAGGTCATTCAGCTGCAAACCGACGTGGCCGAACTGGGCCTGGATCTGGGCGGTGTGATGAACCTGGTGGTTCAGCGCACGCTCGCACTGGTCAGCGCGGACGGCGCCGCCATCGAGCTGGCCGAGCTGGACGACATGGTCTACCGCRCCACCTCGGGCATTGCCACGGCCAGCCTGGGTGTGCGCCTGAAGCGCTCCAGCAGCCTGTCCGGCCACTGTGTTAGCACCGGCCAGCCGGTGAACTGCACCGATGCGGAAAACGACCCGCGCGTCGACTGGCCCGCCTGCCAAGGCGTGGGACTGCGTTCGATGATTCTGGTGCCGCTGAAACACGCCGGCGTCACGATCGGGGTGCTGAAGGCCATGTCGGCCCGGACCGCGCACTTCAGCGACAAGGATCTGTCGTGCCTGGGCCTGCTGTCGGGGCTGGTGGGAGCGTCGATGTACTACGCCACCCGCTACGACAGCAACGATCTGTTCCACAAGGCCACCCACGACGGGTTGACCGGCCTGGCCAACCGCTCGATGTTCATGGACCGGTTGCGCATCGCCGTGGCGCAGAGCAAGCGGGACCTGCGGCCGGTCGGCGTGATGATGATCGACATGGACGGGCTGAAGCAGATCAACGACAGCCTGGGCCACCGCGCCGGCGATGCGGCACTGGTGGAGTTGGCGCGTCGCCTGGGCTCCTGCTCGCGCCAATACGACACCGTGGCGCGCCTGGGCGGTGACGAGTTCGGCATCGTGCTGGCCGCGCTGATCGGGCCGCAGGCAGTGGAAACGGTCGAGCAGCGATTGCGAGATGCGATCGCCGCCCCTTTCCGCTTCGATGAACAGGACCTGGTCCTGAGTGCCTGTGTCGGCACCGCCACCTGCCCGGCCGACGGCCATGAGATCGACCGCTTGATCGACCTGGCCGACAGCCGGATGTATCAGCTCAAGCGCGAGGCCAAGGCCGCGGCGCTCAAGGCGTCCACCAGTTCCCCGACACCGTGATCAGCACATGCATGCGAATCGCGTCGCCGAAGTAGTCGACGTGCGTGCCGTAGTCGCCGCCGGTGATCGAGGTCGACAGGCTGTTCAGCCAGCTCTGTGCGTCTGAGCCGCCCAGCATCGCGTTGACGGCCATTGGCGCCGTGAATGACAGGTCGTCGTAGTTGACGAAGCTGCTGCCGTTGGTGCCGTTCTTGATGTAGTAGCCGCGCGGATGCCGGTCGGCTTGCCGCTGGTCTTGCCCTTGAGCCACGAGACCATCTTCTGCTGAAGCTGTGCGAGTTCGGATCCTCGGGCGATCCTGTACCCACGTTTGGCTGGTGAATATCTGCATCGCCAAGTCGTTGATCGCCTCGCCGGTATCGCGCAGGTAGCACTGCGTCGGCTTGGTGTTGGCCGAGCTTGCGGCCCACGGGGGCGTCGAAGACGCGTTTGTGCCGCGTGTGCACCACGTTGTCTCCGCGAGCCCCGCCCTGATCCTTGACGTCAGTGCACCACCACCGGCGTGGGGTTGGTGTAGTAGGTTTTGATCTTGCCGGCCAGCCAACCGTGGTCGTCGGTGTTGCTGAAGTTCTTGATCACGTTGGTCGTGTTGCCACCGCCCCAGAGGATGGCGAACACGTTCTTCTTCGCCGCCAGCGCTAGCTTGCCGTGCGGCTTGCTCCAGTCGTAGTTGGCGGGCAGGCTCTTGTACTGGCGCAGGTACTGGCCGTAGTTGTCGTTGGCGTTCAGGCAGTGATAGGCCGTCCCGCCGCAGGCGAGCAGGTAGTTGCCGACGGCCGTGTTGGGGTTGCTGCTGCCCGGCCCATGAATCAGGTTGGACAGGTCCGCCGTGAGGTTGGCGTCGCCGAAGAAGTAGACCGGCGCGGTGCTGAACACGTACGAGCCCGGCGTGTTCTGGAACAGCTCGGGCTGCGGCTCCTTGGTGTTGGACAGGTGCGAGCCCGGGATCTGCCACAGCATCACCGGCAGGTTGCCGAAGTTCTTGCTGACCTGGCCGACCGCGGTGAGCATGTTGTCCCAGGAGCGCGCGTTGTACAGCGTCGCCGCACCCGGGGCGGCGCTGTCGTCCATCTCATAACGGTCGAAGAGGATGAAGTGCACCCCCTTCGCACCGCCCTTCGCCACCGCGTGCGGCGCGTTGGCCTTCAGCCACGTCGTCACCGGCCTCGAGAAGGTCGAAGCGACCTGGTCGGTGGTGAGGTTCTGGTGCGGCCAGAAGCCGCTGCCGGCAGCCCAGAGGTTTTCCTGCCAGCCGAAGGTCACGGCATCGTTGGGCGCCAGCGCGCGGATCAGCCAGTTGTTGGCCTGGACCCAGCCGTCGAAGCCGGCCGGGAAAGGCGGCGGGCTGTACTTGGCATGGTCGTAGCTGGGTTGGGCCACACAGGCGTCGAACCACTGGCCGACCTGGCTCTTGGCCGGGCCGACAGGCACTTCGTTGTTGACCGCGGTGTTCCAGTAGGCGTCGCCCTGGCTGTCGATGCTCCAGACCGGGTAGGTGTCGGTCAGCATCGCCTTCAGGATCTGCACCGGCGTGCCGGTGTAGGTCTTGCCAAGGTAGGGTGCCGAGGGCAGGCCGTTGGGGTTGGAGTGGTTGGTGTAGCTGCGCGAGGTCGTCATCAGGCACAGCGCCTGCGCGATCGCGGTATCGACCGCGCCGGCAGGCAGCGCCGCATTGACCGTCGCGATGTAGCCGTTCTGCTGGATCGCGCCGAGCAGGTCGGGGTTCATCAGCAGCGAGCCGTGGTACGCGTTGCCGTTCCAGGTGACGGGGTAGGTGGCGAGCATCTGCGCATCGGCCGCCAGCGAGGACAGGTGGCGTCCCATCAGGTAGCTGGCGTTCGGCATGCCCCCGGCCTGGCCGGGCGGGCCATTGGTGAAGTCGTCGGTGTTGAAGCCACCGCTCATCTGGGCGGTGTATTCGACGATGGCCACACGCATCGGGTGCGCGTTGATCGCACTCAGTGCATTGAAGTCATTGGTCATGCGCCAGGCGTTGGTCGGCGGGTCGATCACGCCCGGATCGCCATTGCCGTTGACGCCGGCGTACTTGAACACGACATCCACCGGGCGGCCGCCGAAGTCGTCATTGCCGCCGCGGGACGTCTGCGTCGGCGGCGTGATGTTCGGGCCGCCGATGGCACCCATGGCGATGAAGGACGGCCAGCCCGGCACGGACTGCGAGTGCGCCACAGGTGCCAGCGCGGCGGCCAGGGCGAAGGTGATCAGCGCGTGGCCGCACTGGGCGCGCGCTGGCGAGGTCATGGCCATGAAGGATCCTGTTCGGTGCTGCGGAAAAAGGCCGCGCCGGCAGAGTCGATCGTCATCACCGACCGCTCGCGATGCGCAGGCCGGGCGACCTCGTGGTCGTAGCGGCCGGCATTAGAACCAATTGAATACCAATAGTCTATTGGTATCGGCGCACGCTGTCACTGGTGGCAATACCAATTGGCCCAGATCCGGCTGCCACGCGACACGCCATCAGTGCCATTGGCCGGGTTCGAGCGGTGGCACAGGTCCATCGGGCAACGCGCGGCGCGCGCAGCGGTGACGCAAAAACGCCGGCGCCGTTTTACCGGCACCGGCGCGAACATGGCCGCCCACCCGCGGCCACGACGTCTCTCAACCCAAACTCAAGGCGTCCACCAGTTGCCCGACACCGTGATCAGCACATGCATGCGGATCGCGTCGCCGAAGTAGTCGACGTGGGTGCCGTAGTCGCCGCCGGTGATCGAGGTCCACAGGCTGTTCAGCCAGCTCTGCGCACCGGAGCCGCCCAGCATCGCGTTGACGGCCATCGGCGCCGTGAACGACAGGTCGTCGTAGTTGACGAAGCTGCTGCCGTTGGTGCCGTTCTTGATGTAGTAGCCGGCGCGGATGCCTGTCGGCTTGCCGCTGGTCTTGCCCTTGATCCACGAGACCATCTTCTGCTGCGGCGCCAGCATGTCGGTCTTGCCGTTGTTCAGCCAGCTCATCGCCAGACGCCACGGCGTGCGGCACGAGTTGTAGCTGAAGTCACCGTCGTGCTTGCCTTCGAGGTAGGTGCCCGACACCGGCACGAAGTTCGAGCCCGAACGGACCTCGAAGTCAGGCATCAACCCCGTCGAGCCGCTGCCGTGGCCGTACTGGTAGTTCACCGCGTTCGAGATCGTGTTGTAGACGTTGTTCCACTTGCTCGCGTTCGCGGTGTCGTACTTGGCGAACGCGAGGATGTGGCCGGTCATGAAGTCCGACGGGCGGGTGTGGTTGGCGTCGCCACCCGAGGCCCAGTCGCCCGGTGTCAGGCTCCAGTAGCTCTGGTTGACCTCGTAGTTCAGGATGTCGTGCATCACCTCCAGCGCACGGGCCTGGTAGTTGATGCTGCCCGACGAGCCCCATTGCACGTGGGCCAGCAG
>NZ_JBFUGE010000403.1:0-5473 GCF_056403075.1 Ideonella sp. P3_A4
GGATTGGACAGCACTTTGCGGGTTAGAGCCAGCGTCACGCACACGGCGCAGTGCTTCGTCCGCTGGCAGGCCCAGACGTTTCAGCACGCAAGCCGCCGCGGTGCCAGTGCGGCCCAAGCCGGCCGCGCAGTGCAGCAACACCGCCTGACCCTGCTGCAGCTTCTGCGCCACCGCCTCGACCGCCTGGCGCAGGTCCTCGGCATCGTCGGGCACCTCGTAGTTGCGCACCGGCACGTTCAACCACGCCCCCGGCAAGCTGCCATTGTCGATCGCACGGCGATAGTCCGGCGACAGCTCGGCAATCTCGTCGCGCTCGGTCAGGCACAGCGTCAACGCCAGGCCGACACGCCGCGCTTCGTCGACAAAGGCAGGCCAAGGCTCCCAGCGGCCCGGCATGCCGCTGAGCCACAGCGTGCCGGGCAGCCCGGCGGGTAAATCAACACGGCGAAAGCCCATGGCAGGCTCCTTCAATCGAAGCTGAAGCGGTCGAGCCAGAACTGCGCCAGCCGCGGGTCGTCGTCCACCCGCTGGACGAGTGGCGCCATCGTCGGCGCGGCCTCGACGAAGCGTTCGCGCCAAGGCCCGAAGCGCGACACCACGTTCACATACAGGTCCAGCACCGTCAACCGCTCGCCCAGCAGATAAGGCCCGGCCGGTGCCAGCCGTTGGTCCATCGTCGACCAGCAAAAGGCGATGCGGTCGTGCACCGCGTCGACGACCGTGTCGCGCAGGGCCAGCGGCACACCTATGCGCCGCACGTCCGGCTTGATCCAGTGCAGCGCGTAGATGGCAGAAGAGACGTAGAGCATCCAGCGCAGGAAACGCCCGCGCAGCGGGTCGTCCACCGCCGGCGACAGGCCGGACGCCCGGTGCAGATCAGCCAGGTAAATCAGGATCGCGGCGCTCTCGGTCAACACCTCGCCGTCGGCAAGCACCAATGTCGGGATCTGCCGCATGGGGTTCGCCGGTGCCACGCGGTTGCGCGCCGCCGGCTCAGCCCACGTCGCCCCTTCGATCAAGGTGTAGTCGATGCCGAGCAGATGCAGCGTGGCTTCGACGGCCACCGAGCCAGAGCCGGCGGCGCCGTACAGGGTCAAGGGTTCAATCGCCATGGTTCAGCCTGGTTGGGTCTGATCTGCTTGCAAAGCATGCCTGCAGGCTACAGCGCTTTGCGCACGATCACCCCGTCGTTCACGTTCTCTTTCACTACAACGAAGCCCGCACGCTGGTACAGCGTGAACGAACCGGTGTGGTTGGCGGCCGGCGAGGTTTCGCCCGGTTTGGTCCACGCGTCGATCGCGGCCAGGCCATCGGCCTTCAGCATCTCGCACGCGGCTCGCAGCAAGGCTTGCGACACCCCACGGCCACGCCAGGCCGGGGCGACAACGAAGCAAGTGATGGCGCCCAACTGGTCGGCCAGTGGCTCGGGTGTTTCGTCGTCCATGACGCTGAAGCTGCGCCAAGGGCCGGCATTGCACCAACCGACCACGGCGCCCGCGCTGTCCAGCGCCACGACGCCGCGCTGCTGGCCGGCGGCGATGCGCTGGCAGGCGCTCGCGCGATTCTCGGCCGCGTCACGCTCCTTCCACGGCTTGGCCGGGTGATCAGCCGTTGGAAACTGGCAATAGCAGCTGGCCCAACGCGGGTTGTCCGCGAAGGCTACCCGGTCGAAGAACTGCAGCCAGGCGGTCTGGTGCCGCGGGGCCATGGGTTCGACCGTGTAGGCGGCCGCTGCGGTGTCGGGCGTCATGACCGCGACGATGCCGCGGCCGGCCGGGCTTGGCAAGCCGCCCAGCCGACAGCTGTGTGTGCGGACGTAGATGCTGGGCCGGCGGGCTACGACCTCCACGAAGTCCGGCCACCGTGGCATGCTGAGCACCCAGCAACGCTGCCCATCGCTCGCACCACCTTTGCCGACACCCATGGCCGACACCCCCTCGCCTGCACCGCTTGGATTGACGAAGATCAACCGCCAGGCGAGGGGCCACCGTCGGCGTTGGCCCTGGGTTGTTGGCGCGCTGCTGGTGGTGGCTATCGCTGTGCCGCAGCTGGCGTCTCGCAAGACCGAGGTGCAGGCGGCGACCGTACAGACCGCCTATCCGTCGCAGCAGTACAACCAGTTGGCAGCGTCGGGTTATGTAGTGGCGCAGCGCCGGGCCGCCGTGTCGTCCAAGGGGACCGGGCGACTGGTGGAGCTGAATGTGCGCGAGGGCAGTCTGGTGAAAAAGGGCGACTTGCTGGCCCGGCTGGACGCTGCCGATGTGGATGCCAACCTCGGTGTCAGTGAAGCCGGCGTGCGGCAAACCGAGGCAGCGGTCAAACAGGCCGAGGCGAACGTCAAACTCGCGCAGGCGCAGCAGGCGAATGCCGACGACGAGCTGAAGCGCACGCTGGGCTTGGCGGCGCAATCCTTCGTCTCGCCGCAAGCGGTGGACGCGGCGCAGACGCGCGCCCGCACTGCAGCTGCCAGCACCGCAGCTGCGCAGGCCGCATTGGCCACCGCGCGCGCCACCATCGGCCAGGCGAAAGCCCAGGTCAAGGTGCAGCAGGTGAACCGCGATTCGACCGAGATCCGCGCCCCCTTCGATGGCGTGGTGCTGGTCAAGAACGCCAACGTCGGCGACCTGATCACACCGTTCTCGAACGCGGTGGGCACCTCGGGCGCGGTGGTGACGATGGCCGATCTGTCGACACTGGAGGTCGAGGCCGATGTGTCCGAGTCCAGCGTCGGCAAGGTCAAGCCCGACCAGCCGGTGGAGATCACGCTGGACGCACTGCCCGACACCCGCTTTCGCGGCAGCGTCGCGCGCATCGTGCCCACGGTCGACCGCGCCAAGGCCACGGTGATGACCAAGATCCGTTTCGAGAAACTCGACCCGCGCGTGCTGCCCGAGATGAGCGCTAAGGTCAACTTCCTGTCGCAGGCGCCGAGCGATGCCGATCAGAAGCCGGTGATGGCGGTGAACCCGAAGGCCATCGTCGAACGCGACGGCAAGAAGCTGGTGTTTCGCATCGGCAAGGACGACAAGCTCGAAGCCGTGCCGGTCACGCCCGGCCGCACGCTGGGCGACGTGGTCGAGGTGGCGGCCGGCGCGCTGCAGCGCGGGGACCGCATCGTGCTGAGCCCAGGCGACAAGCTGGCCACCGGCGCCGCCGTCACCGTGGCGTCGAAGTGAGGCCCGGGCAATGAGCGTCACTGCGCAGGCCAGCCCGCCCCTCGGCGCATCGGGCAACGCGCCGCCGCTGATCCGCATCCGCTCGCTCAGCAAAGGCTACCGCCGCGGCGGGCTGGACATCCCGGTGCTGGAAGACATCGACCTCGATGTGCAGGCCGGCGAGTTCATCGCCTTGATGGGCCCGTCTGGTTCGGGCAAGACCACGCTGCTGAACCTGATCGCCGGCATCGACCAGGCCAGCAGCGGCACGATCGAGATCGACGGGGTCGACATCGCCACGCTGAGCGAGAGCCAACTGGCCGACTGGCGCGCGGCCAACGTCGGCTTCATCTTCCAGTTCTATAACCTGCTGCCGGTGCTGACCGCGTTCGAGAACGTCGAGCTACCGCTGTTGCTGACGCGCCTGTCGCCGCGTGAACGTGCGCAGCGCGTGGATGCCCTGCTGGCGCTGGTCGGCCTGACCGACCGCGCCGACCACCGGCCCAACGAGCTGTCCGGCGGCCAGCAGCAGCGCGTGGCGATTGCGCGCGCGCTGGTCACCGACCCGCAACTCATCGTCGCCGACGAGCCCACCGGTGACCTCGATCGCACCACCGGCGAAGAGGTGCTGAACCTGATGGACCGGCTGGTGCGCGAGCTGGGGAAGACCATCGTCATGGTCACGCACGACCCCAAGGCCGCGGCCAAGGCGCAGCGCCTGGTGCACCTGGAAAAAGGTGTGCTGGTGGACGAAGCGCCCACTTGAATCAACACCGGGGCGCCCACTGCGGCCTCCCCCTCTCTGCCACTCCTACCTCTGCAAAAAGACACGATGCCGAACCAACCCCCATCTAACGCTTCGGCCGACCAGGCCTTGCGCAACAACTGCACCGCCTGGCTGAGCGGCCATCGGCCACGGCGGTCGATGAAGGAAGTGCTACTGAACCTGGCCGATGCGGCCGAAGCCAACGGTCCATTGGACCTGTACGGCGAGGGTGAACTGATCCAAGAGCTGGAGCAGGACATTGCCCAGCGCCTGGGCAAGGAGGCTGCGCTGTTCCTGCACAAGGGTGTCGCGGCCCAACTGGCAGCAATGCGGGTGTGGACCGCCGGGCGCACCGGTGCACAGGTCGTGATGCACCGCAAGTCGCACATCGAACTGGACGAGGCCCAGGCCTACGAACACGTGCTGGGTCTGCGCGGCATTCGGCTGGGCCAAGGCGATCAGCCGTTCAAGGTCGACGATCTGGAAGCGCTGGTCGAAAAGCCTGCGCTGGTCGTYGTCGAGCTGCCGCTGCGGCGCGCCGGCTTTCGCCTGCCGGCCTGGTCGGAACTGGAAGCCATCAGCGCCTGGTGCCGCCAGCAGCAGGTGCCGCTGCACTTCGACGGAGCGCGGCTGTGGGAAGCGTCCGCAGGCTACGGCCACGATCTGCCGACCATCGCGGCGCTGGCTGATTCGGTCTACGTCTCGTTCTACAAAGGCCTCGGTGGCCTCGCGGGCTGCGCGTTGGCCGGCCCCGCTGATTTCATCAAGCAGGTGCGTCTGTGGCAGACGCGGCTGGCGGGCAACCTCTACACCGTCTTCCCCTACGTGCTGTCGGCCACGATCGGCCTGCGAACCCAGTGGCCCCGCATGGCCGAGTACCACCAACGCGCGCTGCAGCTCGCCAAAGCGTTGACTGAGATCGAAGGCCTGCGCGTCGCACCGGAACCGCCGCACACGAACTCGTTCCATGTCCACCTGCCGGGTGCTCCGGCGCAGGTCAAGCAAGCCATGCTGTCGATCGCCCAGGAGCATAGGTTCTGGCTGTCAGCCGCCTGCGTCGACTCCGTCTGGCCCGGCCATTCGATGATCGAGGTCGCGATCGGTGATGCGTCGGAGGGCTGGACCGACGCGCAGGTGGTCTCGCACTTCCGGCAGGTGTTGGCTTCGGTGCGAAGTTAACGCTCAGCATGTTCCTGCTCAAGCTGCTGCTGCGTAACGCCTTTCGCCACCGGTTGCGCACCGGGTTGACGATCGTCGGGCTGGTGGTGGCGGTGTGCGCATTCGGCTTGCTGCGCACGCTGATCGACGCCTGGTATGCGGGCGTCGTGGCCAGTTCGAGCACGCGGCTGATCACGCGCAGTTCGGTGTCGTTGACGTTTCCGCTGCCGTTGAGCTATGCGCAGCGGTTGAAGGCGGTTGACGGTGTCACGACGATCTCGTGGGCCAACTGGTTCGGTGGCATCTACCAGACCGAGCGCAACTTCTTTCCGCAGTTCGCGGTCGAGCCGGCAAGCTACCTGAAGCTGTACCCCGAGTACCGGCTGAGCGAGGA
>NZ_JBFUGE010000404.1:0-5469 GCF_056403075.1 Ideonella sp. P3_A4
GTGTTGCCATCGACCGCCAGGCCAAATCCCAGGCCTCGGGATTGACGCTCGCCCAGCGGCCCTGTCTGGCGGCCGCGGGTGCCGTCGAGCAGCAGGCCGCCATCGACGTCGACGCGGGCGATCACATGGTTGAACGCGAGCGGGCTGGGCAGCAACTCGGGCACATCGTTGCGCAAGAACGTTGACACCAGCACCGGGGTGGCGGCGACGCCTTGCGCCCTCAACAGCGCGATCAGCAACGTCGTCTTGTCCTTGCAGTCGCCGAAGCGTTGCTTCAACACCGCTTCGGGCTCGGCGGGACGATGCGAGTTCGCGCCGATTTCGGTACCGAAGTAGCGCACCTCGGTTTGCACGAAATCGAGCGTGCGGCGCACGCGCTCTGCCGGGTCGTTGCCGGCGGCTTGCTGCAGGCGATCGGCTTGAGCCCGCACGGCTGGGCTGGGCGAGTTTCCTGCGGCAGAGAAGACGCGGGTGCCCCACCGCGTGACTTCAGCCCAGTCGGAGAATTCGCTGAACTGCAGTTGGTCCGGCAGGTAGACGCTGGCCGGTGCGTAGGGATCTTGCTGGAACTGCGGCGCGCCGACGCGGCGAATCAACGTTTCGCGCCAGCCGGCCTGGTCGCGGCTGCTGACTTCGTGGCGCGAAGGATCGGCACGCAGGTGGATGTTGCGGGATGTCGGCGCGAGCAGGCGGTAGCGCAGCAGCGCGGTCGGGCCGCGGGAGTTCAGCGTCCATTCGGTGTCGACGAACTTGCCTTCGAACACCGGGTTGGCTCCGCGCAAGGTGTACGCAAACTCGACCCGATCGCCGACACGCACATCGTCGAGCACGATGGACGCCGTGCGGCGGCCATCGACCATCTGCCGCTCGAGCTGTGCTTCACGGTGCAGCAGTTGCACTTTGCGGGTCGGCAGTTTGTCGATGCGCGCGCCGTTGCGCCAGACCTCCAGCGTGTGCAGTGCCAGCGTCTGATAACTGGGATCGAAGTCGATCTGGATCTGTGACGCTGATTCGAGGCCACCGCTCTCGTTGACCTGCCGCACGATGTGGACGAACTGGCTTTGGTCGTCGCGGTCCAGCCGGGTCTGCAGGTCTTCCAGCAGCACGTGTATCGGGGCTCGCGGCAACTGGGCAACCAGGGATTGATCGACGGTTTGAGCCTGAACCCATGAGGGTGTCGGCTCCAAGGCATAGCCTTCTTCCGACTTGGCTGACGGGGCCTTGACCGCAGGCGTGGAACGCTTGGCCGGTGCGGTGGCCTGCGCATGCACTGGGCCGGCGAGCAGCAGCGCGGAGATGAATCCCGCCCAAGCCAGGCGGCGCTGCACATGGCAGGCATTGGTGAGGCGGTGCCCCATGGTTGATCCCTCCCGAGACCCAAAGTGGTCGACAAAACAAATTGCGCCCGGCGCACTGGTCGAGACCGGGCCAAGGCGAGGCCGGAAAGATCGGCCAGCCGGGTCGTCACCGCCCCACAAAAGGGTGGCCGTCACCGTTGTTTCCAAGTGTGACAGCGTCATGCTCGTTTGCGTCGCAGTGGCGCCTTGAAGTGGGCACCCTGTGACAGCAGTTCACGAACTTCCGGCGCCGAAGTGCGACCCGGAGCGTCAGCCTCAGGCCCAAGGCTCCATGTGCGGCGCCATCACCTCTGCCAGCCAATCCATCACCGCCCGCACACGCTGCGGCAGGTGGCGACGGTTGGCGTAGAGCAGGTGCACCGCCATCGAAGGTGCGCGGTGCTCGGGCAGCACCTCGATCAGCGCGCCGTTGGCGACCTGCGCCTGCACGCCGTGTTCAGGGGCCTGGATCAGGCCCAGCCCGGCCAGGCAGGCGGCCTGGTAGGCCTCGGCGTTGTTGACCGTCACCTGGCCGACCATCGGCACGATGCGCACACTGCCGTCCGCATCCGCAATCTCGAAGCCATCGGGCCGGGCACCGAGCACCGGCACGTAGTGCACCAGCTGGTGCCGGGCCAGGTCTTCGGGCGATTGCGGCGTGCCGTGGCGTGCGAGGTAGGCGGGGCTCGCGCAGTTGATCATCCGAAGGCGCCCGAGCGGCCGCGCGATGAGGCCGCTGTCCAGCAGCGCACCTACGCGCAGCACGCAGTCGAAACCCTCGCGCACCAGATCGACCCGGCGGTCGGTGCTGCTGATCTCGACTTCCAGCTTGGGGTGGCGCTGCAGGAGCTCGGGCAGGCGCGGGATCACCATGTGGCGCGCAGAGCCGGTCGACATGTCGACCCGCACGYGGCCGCTCAGCTCTGGCGCGCTGCGTTGGAACAGCGTCTGCAGCTCGTCGACATCGGCCAGCAGGTCGCGGCAGCGCTCTTGAAACGCGAGGCCGTCCTGCGTCAGCTGCACCTTGCGCGTGGTCCGGTGCAGCAGCCGCGTGCCGAGGTGGTTTTCGAGCGCCTGGATGGTGGTCGAGACCTTGCCTTTCGGCCAGCCCAGACGATCGGCCGCCTGGGTGAAGCTGCCCAGCTCGGCGACTTGGACGAAGGCGTTCAGTTGGTCCAGCAAGCTCATGGCGCGTCTGTTGACTGTTCTTCTTGTGAGAACAAATTGATCGAATATTGGTAATTTATCAGCGCGAGGTGAATCAATAAAGTCTCGTCATCGCTTCTCTTTCACCCCTGCACAAGGACTCGCCATGACGACCGTTGCCTCCATCCCCTCCCTGAAGATCGCCCTCGTCACCGGTGGCAGCCGTGGCCTGGGCCGCGCTGCGGCGCTGCACCTGGCGCGCCAGGGTTTCGATGTGCTGTTGACCTTCCGCTCGCGTGCCGATGAAGCGGCCGACGTGGTGTCGCAGATCGAGTCACTGGGCCGGCGTGCGCTGGCGCTGCCGCTGGACACCAGCAGCACGACAGGCTTCGCCGCCTTTGCCGATCAGGTGCAGACCGCGTTGTCGCAGCACTTCGGCCGCTCGGACTTCGACGCGCTGGTCAACAATGCCGGTGCTGGTGTGCACGTGCCGCTGGCCGAGACGACCGAGGCCCAGTTCGACCAGATGTTCAACATCCACCTGAAGGGCGTGTTGTTCCTGACGCAGCGCCTGTTGCCGTTGCTGGCCGATGGCGGCCGCATCCTGAACGTGTCCTCCGGCCTGGCCCGCTTTACCTTCCCGGGCTACGGCGCCTACGCGGCGATGAAGGGGGGCATCGAGGTGATGACGCGTTACCTGGCGAAGGAACTGGCGCCGCGCAAGATCACCGTCAACGTGGTGGCGCCGGGCGCGGTCGAGACCGACTTCGGCGACGGAGCGGTGCGTGACAACGTGCAGCTGAATGCGGCGATCGCCGGGCAGACCACGCTGGGCCGCGTCGGCCGGCCAGACGACATCGGCGCGGCGGTGGCGATGCTGCTGTCGCCGGGCAGCGGCTGGATCACCGGCCAGCGCATCGAGGTCTCGGGCGGCATGGTGCTCTGACCGACTTTGCGTTACGCGCTCGCTGCGGGGCGGTGGCATCATGCCCCGCTTTGCAACCGTGGGGACGCGACGGATGAATGGCGGCAGGTTGAATGAGCAGGTGTCGATTCGGCGGCTGTTGACATGGCTGGCCGCGGCGAGCCTCGCCGCCTGCAGCCAGGCGCCGGTTCAGACCAACGCGCCAGAAGACCTGCCGCGTGCCCCCGAGGCGGCCACCGGCTTGGCCGCTGCAGCCGCCCCGCAGCGTTGGCAACACTGGGCTGTGGCGAGCGCGAATCCGGCAGCCAGCGAGGCTGGCGCGGCGATGCTGCGGCAGGGCGGCAATGCGCTCGACGCAGCAGTCGCCGTGCAACTGGTGCTGGCCCTGGTCGAACCGCAGTCCAGCGGGCTGGGTGGCGGCGCATTTCTGCTGCATTGGGACGGCGCCGGCTTGCAAGCCTGGGACGGTCGCGAGACCGCGCCGGCGGCGGCCACCGAATCGCTGTTTCTCGATGCCGCTGGCCAGCCGATGACGTTCGATGCCGCGGTGACCGGTGGCCGATCGGTGGGAACGCCCGGTGCCGTGCGGATGTTGGAAGCGGCACACCGACAGCATGGCCACTTGCCGTGGGCAAAACTGTTCGAGCCGGCGATCGGCTTGGCAGAGAAAGGCTTCGTCGTCGGCCCGCGATTGGCGGGTTTGCTGCGCAGCGCCGATGCCGAAGCCTTGCGTCGCGACCCTCAGGCCACGGCTTACTTCTTCCGCCCCTCGGGCACTGGGCCGGCAGAGCCGCTGGCCGCCGGTGAGCGGGTGCGCAACCCGGCCTTCGCAGCTGTGCTGCGCCGCCTCGCGGCCGAGGGCAGCTCAGCCTTGCATCAAGGCCCGGTCGCGGCGGACATCGTGGGCCGCGTGCGCCAGTATCCCGGCAACCCGGGCGTGTTGAGCGAGTCCGATCTCGCGGCCTACCAGCCCAAACAGCGCGAGGCGATGTGCACGCTGTGGCGCCATCGGTACCGCGTCTGTGGCTTCCCGCCGCCGTCGTCCGGCTACATCGCGGTGATGCAGATGCTGGGCATGCTGGACGAGCTGACGGCGCCCCCGGCACCCCTGCAAGGCGGTGTGCCGAGCGCCGGTTTCCTGCACCGCTATGCCGAGGTGGCTCGCCTCGCATTTGCCGACCGAGCCCAGTACGTGGCCGACCCGGACTTCGTCGCGCCGCCTGCGGGCCGCTGGAGCAGCCTGATCGACGAGCCCTACCTGGCGCAGCGCGCGACGCTGGTCAACGATCGGCGCAGCATGGGCATCGCCACTGCGGGTGAGCCGACCCCGGCAATGAAGTCCAGCCAATGGGCACCGCAGCTCGATCAGCCAGAGTACGGCACCAGCCACATCAGCATCGTCGACAAGGACGGCCACGCGGTGTCGATGACAACCACCATCGAAGCCGCTTTCGGCAGCCGTGTGATGAGCGATGGCGGCACGGGCCAGCCGGGTGGCTTCTTGCTCAACAACGAGCTGACCGACTTCGCCTTTGTGCCGCGCGACGCGCAGGGCAAACCAGTGGCCAACCGCGTGCAACCGGGCAAACGGCCGCGTTCGAGCATGGGCCCGGCGATGGTCTTCGACACGCAAGCGCCGGCGCAGAAGCAGTTGACGATGGTGATGGGCTCGCCGGGTGGCTCGGCGATCATCCACTACAACGCGAAGACGCTGCTTGGCACGCTGGCCTGGGGGCTGTCGCCCCAGGCGACGCTGGACCTGCCCAACTTCGCCAACGACAACGGCGTGACGCGGTTGGAAGCCGGCCGCTTCCCGGCCGCCACACTCGAAGCGCTGCAAGCCCGCGGCCAGCGCGTGATCGAGCAGGACCTGACCAGCGGTTCGCAGGTCTTGCAGCGTGTCGACGGTGGCTGGCTGGGTGGGGCCGACCGACGCCGCGAAGGCGTGGTGGTCGGCGAGTAGGCGTTTTCGGCTGGCTCAGCCCTTGGCCAGCGCGCGCGCCACCTGCGGCACCAGCGGCGGGCCGGCGTAGATGAAGCCGGTGTAGACCTGCACCAGAT
>NZ_JBFUGE010000405.1:0-5464 GCF_056403075.1 Ideonella sp. P3_A4
GGATGTGGTGGTCGGCCAGTGCCAGCGCCATCGCGCGGGTCAGCTGGTTGATGCCGCCCTTGCTGGCGTTGTAGCTGGCGATGCTGGCAATGGCCATGGAGCCGTTGACCGACGACATGTTGACGATGGCGCCACCTTGGCCCTGGCGGACCATTTGCTGCGCGACCGCCTGGCCGACCAGGAAGGCACCCTTGAGGTTGACGTTGATGACTGCGTCCCAGTCTTCCTCGGTGACCTCGAGAAAATCGGYCGCGCGGAAGATGCCGGCGTTGTTGACCAGGCCGTCGACGCGGCCGAATGCCAGCGCCGTTGCGGCCAGTGCCGCGTCGACCTCGCTCTTGCGGGCCACGTTGCACGGCATTGCTTCGGCGCGGCCACCAGCGGCGCGCAGGCGTTTCGCCAACGCTTCGGCGGCGGTGATGTTCACGTCCCACAAGGCGACCTTGGCGCCCTCGGCCACGAAGCGCTCCGCGCAGGCGGCGCCGATGCCTTGCCCACCGCCGGTGATCACGATCACGCGGCCATCCAGGCCAAAGTTGGGGCGGGTCGAAGAGGGGCTGTTGGTCTGCATGGCGAGAACGCCGTCGGTGGCGGTGCGTTGGCGAAGAGGGATCGGTCAGTGTAGCGGCCGGGTTCGGCCGCGAAGCGCTGGTGCGGCTTGTCCCCGGCGCGAAACGATCAGCGTTTTTCGCGGTCCAGCCAGACCGCCATGCCCTGCGCATTGAGCTCGATGTCGACTGCCAATACCTCGGCAATCGCGTCGTCTGCCAGAGTACACCCGTGCGCGCGCGAACTGCTCAGGTACAGCGCGCGCAAGCCTTGGCGCAACGCTTCGTGGCGTTGCGGATCGTCCCGCAGCGCGCGGCCGAGTGTGACCACTTCGTCCAGCACCTGCAGAAGCTGGCCACCGAGCGCCTGCACCTCACCAAGACGGCCGTAGTGCGTCAGATAGACCGCCTCGGGCGCATGAGCCAGCAGGCGGCCGATGGAGACACGCAGCGCGTCGGGCTGGAACTGCACCGGAGTCGACGCAGGGAAGATCCAGGGTTGGCCGGCCGGGTTGTCCAGCTCGCGGTACGAGATGCCGAAGGTGTCACCGGTGAACCAGCCGCGCGAGACCGGATCCCAGATGCAGTGGTGGTGCAGCRCATGGCCGGGTGTGTCGATCAGCTCCAGCGTGCGTGCACCGAGTGGCAGCGTCATGCCGTCTGTGCTGGTCTGCACACGGCTGGCGTCGACACCGACCAGTTCGCCGTATGAGCGTTCCATCTCGGCCTGGCCATAGACGGCGAGGGCGCCCTGGTACAGCGCGCTCGGGTCGATCATGTGGCGTGCGCCGCGCGGATGGACCAGCAGCCGGGCTTGCGGCAGCGCCTGCATCAGCGTGCCGACGCCGCCGGCGTGGTCCAGGTGCACATGGGTCGGGATGACCCAGTCGACCGCGTCCAATGGCAGCCCCAAAGAGGACAGGGCGCCCAGCAAACGCGGCAAGGCGTGCCGCGTGCCGGTGTCGACAAAGGCTGCGCGACCCTGGTCGACAAGCAAAAAGGCCGCGTCGAAACGCGGCCTGTGGAAGCCGGTGTCGATGGCGTAGACGCCATGACCCAGCGCTTGAAGATAGTCGTCGGCGGGCGAGTTCATCACTGATTCTCGCCGCCAACGGTTTGCCGCCAACGTTCGTCGTTATTGCGGCGCCAGCACCGCGTACAAGCGGCCCAGGTCGGCTGCACCGTCGGTGCCCTGCACGCTGCGCAGGGTCTGCTGACCCTTCGAACGGGTCTTCGGGTTTTGCGCCAGCGCCTGACCCAGACGCAGCTTGGCGTCTTCGGGCCGCTTCAGGCCGTCTTTCGCGATGCCTTGCTGGATCAGTGCGGCGCCTTGCTCGGCCTGGCCCATGCTGGCCACCACGGTGCCGATCTGGACCAGGTCGTTGCCGTCCTTGGCCGCAGTGGCAGCCGCGATGTTCTTTTCCAGGTTGGCGCGAATTTCGGCGTCTTGCTTGTTGGCCAGGTCGCGCAGGCGCTTGTGACGCTCGGCTTCGGCGCCGGTGCCCAGGGCGCCCGAGGCGAAGCCCTTGTCGACGACGACCTTGGCCTCGGCGGCGTAGCCGCTTTGCAGCGACAACTGGGCCATCTCCATGAACTCTTCGGTCTTGGACAAGTTGCCCGTCGCCAGCTTCAGGCGCAGCACGTCAAGCGCGAAGCGGTCGGCGAAGCCGGGCTTGCGGGGCAGGCGGCCCAGCAGCGCGTTCCAGTAGTCCTTCTTCGGGTAGTAGGCGACCAGCTTTTCCAGCGTCGCGCTTTGAGCAGCGTTGGAGTTGGTGTGCTGATAGGCATCGGCCAGGCGCAGCAGGTCGTCTTCGGCCGGGCGGCGGCCGGCCTGTTCGGCAGCGGAGACGGCCGCGGCGGAATCCTTCGCGATCGCTCCGTAGTCGCCGCTTTGCGACTGCAGGTAGGCCTGAAGCTGCTTCAGCTGCGGGCTGCCGGCACCCAGTTGCTGGGCTTTGTTGGCCCACTGAGTGGCCTTGGCGTTGTCGCGGTTCTGCGAGTAGGCGAAGGCCAGGGTCTCGGCCACCTGGGCCTGCTCGGAGCCGCCGAGCTTGCCGGAATTGAACACGGCTTCGAACGCCWGGATGGCGGTGCCGTTGTCGCCAGCGCGTTGGGCGGCGGCGCCCTTCATGCGGTCGATCATCAGCTGTTCCTGGGCGTTCTTGCCACCGACTGCGTCGGCTTCACGAACTTTGGCCAAGGCTTCACGGGCCTTGCCGGCTTTCAGCAAATCGCTGGCTGCTTGCAGCGGCTTGCCCACATCGGGGCGAACGGCCTGGGCTTGGGCCACGTTTACGCAGCCGGCGGCGATCAGGGCCAGGGTCAGGGCTCGCAGGGATTTCATAGACATGGGTCCGGATGAGGAATGGTGTCGCCTTCAAACGCAAACGGGGACCGAACCGCTGACGGCCGATCCCCGGCTGGATGGTCGAGCGACGTTCAGTTCGCGAACTGTTCGTTACCGACGATACCGATCTTGGTGACGCCCAGGCGCTGAGCTTCGGCCATCACCATGGCCACATACTTGTAGGTGACCAGCTTGTTGGGCTTCAGGTGCACCTCGGGCTGATCGGGAATCTGAGCCGTGCGGTACAGGCGGGCCTGCAGGTCAGCACGGTTCAAAACCTGTTCACCGTTCCAGTTGATCGTGCCGTCGAAGTCGACATCAATGCGGACGACTTCGGGCGGCTTGGTCTGTGGGGTGTTCTGGTTGACCGGCATGTTCATCTTCACCGCGTGCGTCTGCACGGGGATGGTGATGATGAACATGATCAGCAGAACCAACATCACGTCGATCAACGGCGTGGTGTTCATCTCGACCATCATGTCGTCATCACCGGCGCCAACGCTCATTGCCATGGTGGGGTTCCTTTCAGTTCTTGGGCGGCGGTTCAGTGATGAACCCGACCTTGGCAATGCCCGCGCGTTGGGCAGCGACGATCAGGCGGCCCACCGACTCATAGCGCACGTTCTCGTCACCGCGGATGTGCACTTCGGGTTGGGGTTCCTTGATCGACTCTTTCTTCAGCGCCTCGACAAGGACTTCCATGTCGGGCATCTTCTTGGTGTTCCAGTAGACGTCACCGTCCTTCGACACCGCCAGCAGGATGTTCTCCGGCTTGGTCTGGGTCGGAACGTTGATTTCCTTGGGCAGCGTCAGCTGCACCGACTGGGTCACCACGGGAATCGTGATCAGAAAGATGATCAGCAGCACCAGCATCACGTCCACCAGGGGCGTGGTGTTGATGCTGGAGTTCATCTGCTCTTCGTCGCCGGCGTCAGCCGCGCCTACAGTCATGGCCATCTCGAATTCCTTCGCTCGTTCGCAAGAGGGGCGGCAGCTTTACCGCCGTGCCACCCAGAGGGAAGGGCTTCCCTCTGGGGGCAACGCCGCCTGAGCGGCGCCGTGGGCCCCAATTACTTCTTGCCAGCCAGCAGCACGTTGTGCAGGTCGCCCGAGAAGGCGCGAACACGTTCCATCGCACCCTTGTTGCGGCGGATCAGCCAGTTGTAGCCCATCACCGCGGGCACCGCGACGGCCAGGCCGAAGGCGGTCATGATCAGCGCTTCACCCACCGGGCCGGCGACTTTGTCGATCGAGGCTTGGCCGGAGATGCCGATCTGCGTCAGGGCGTGGTAGATGCCCCAAACGGTACCGAACAGGCCGACGAACGGCGAGGTGGAACCCACGGTCGCCAGGAAGGCCAGGCCGTCTTGCAGGCGGCTGTTGATGTTGTCCACCGAGCGTTGAACGCTCATGCCGATCCAGGTGTGGCGGTCGATCTGTTCGACCAGGCTGCCTTCGTGGTGGTCAGCTGCCTTCAGGCCTTGTTCGGCCATGTAGCGGAAGGCGCTGGCTTCGTCCAGGGTCTCGGCACCCTTCTTGACCGAACCGGCGGTCCAGAAGGATTCGGCCGCGGCCTTGGCGCTCTTCAGCAGCTTGGACTGTTCCCAGACCTTCGTGAAGATGATGTACCAGCTGCCCATCGACATGATGATCATGATGACCAGCGTGCCGCGGGCGACGAAGTCACCCTGCGTCCACAGGGCTTCCAGGCCGTACGGGTTGTCGATCGTTTCCTTCTTCAACTCGGGCGTCGCCACGCCAGCCGGGGCGGCTTCGGTGGTGGCGGCAGGTGCCGAAGCGGCTTCTTGAGCCAGTGCGTCAACCGGGGTGATCGCGACGGCGCCCAGCAGGGCGATGCAGGCGGCCAGGAAGGGGGCGCGCACAATTTTCATCAAGGACATGTTTCCTCCAGGGGGCAAGGGGTCAGTGGCGCAGCGTCGTGCTGTTGGTGCAGCGATCTGCGCCTTAGTGAAAGAAAAAGATCAGGTGTGAAAGCGAAGGCTTGGCTGGATCAGTTGTCAAGCTTCCAGACGTACTCGACGTTGGAGAACGCGCCTACCGGCTTGCCGTTCTCGTCGGTACCGGGCTTGAAGCGGCATTGGCTCAGCGCTTCCACGGCCACCTTGTCGAGCTGACGATGTTCGCGGGACGAACCCGACGTACCCGTGACTTCAGCCTTCACCACGTGGCCGGTCTCGTCGATGCTGAAGCGGACGCGGGTGACCCCGGTGGCTTCAGAGCGGCGAGCGGCGGCCGGGTACTCGGGCTTCTCACAATTGGAGAAGTCGATCTGCGCAGCCTTTGCCACGCGGGGCGGGGCGGGCGGAGCAGCCGGTGCAATAGGGAGCGCCGGCGCCGGTGCCGTGGGCGGCGGCGCGACAGTGGTGGTCGGCGTGATCGTCGGGGTCTGGACCTGCGGCTGCTGGACCTGGACTTCCGGCGGCGGCATCCACACCGGCGGGGGCGGCATGGATTTCGGCGGAGGAGGTAGATTTTCCGGCGGCGGGGGCGGCGGCGGCTTGATCTCCTCGATGATCTTGGTCTCGACGGGCTTCATCGCCACCTCAAC
>NZ_JBFUGE010000406.1:0-5430 GCF_056403075.1 Ideonella sp. P3_A4
GCTTCGAGGTAGGTGCCCGATGCGCCGCCGAACGAGAGGATCGGCTTGCCGCCGGCCGCCTGAAAGTTCGTGATGTCGGTCAGGCCAGCGCCGCTCATCAGGTTCTCGAGCCCGCCGCCCAGCGTGCAGCCGCCACCGGAGATGCCGAAGGCCATCGTCGCGCCCATCACGCCGCCGTTGTTCTTGGCCTCCATCAGGGAAGCGGGCGTGTAGCCGCCCCAGTAGGCCCAGGCCTCGAAGTAGGGCGCCACCGCGGTGGCGGCGTTGGCGCCCATCGGCAGCAGCGTGGCCAGTGCGGCTGCAGCCGCCAGAGTCTTGAGTTTGCGGGTCATCAGATGCTCCTTGAAGTTCATTGAGCCAAGCGCGCGACCACGGATTGCGAGTTCGCGGCGTTGCCCCGGTTGTTCAGCACGTGGGTGATTTCGCCGACGCCGCCGAGCGACAGCGTCGTCATGTTGTGGAACTGCACGCCGCCCGGCGTGGGCGCTTCGATGGCGCTGTTCAGCTTCACGCTGTTGTTGGCCGAGAAGTAGCAGTACACGCCCAGGCCCCAGGCCTCGTGCGAGCTGACACCGTTGCCCAGCTTGTAAGACGCGAAGCCGTTGACGCCGCCGTCGCCGATCCAGCTGCCCTGGTTGGGCACGTCGTACGGTGCTTCGCTCTGGTAGAAGTAGACGCGGCCTCCGTTGCCGTTCCACAGCGTCTGGTACTTCTGGTAGTGCTCGACGAACAGGCCGTACATCGTCACGTTGGCGCCGTTGACGACCAGGCCGTTGTCGGCGGTGTTGACGTTCCAGCCCACACCGTGCGAGTGGTCGCCGCGCCAGATCCACAGGTCGTCGCCGATCACGTTCGAGCTGTTGACCTGCAAGCTGACCGTCGCCTTGCCGACCGCCGCACCGCCGACGCGGAAGAACACGTCGTGCAGCGAGCTGGGGTTGGCGGCGTGGCTGGCGTTGCTGCCGCTCGGGCCCATCTCCATCAGCAGCGGCGAGTTGGTTTCGCCGGCGTCGATCAACAGACCAGCGACCTTCACGCCGTCGACATCGGCCACCTTCAGTGCAACGGTGCCGCTGTCGGCCTGCAGCGTGGCCAGGCCCAGGCCCAGCAGCACGGTGTTGGCGTTGTTGACGCGGATCGGCTCACTCAGGTGATAGACACCCGGCGTGAACAGCACATGCTTGCCCTTGCCCAAGGCCTTGTTGATCGTCGCCGCCGTGTCCTTCGACGATTGGGCGATGTAGAAGCTCGACAGCGCAAGTGTCTGGCCTGCGGGGCTGCCGCCGCCCCACGTCGTGCTGCTGCTGTTGCTGCGCAGAGCAGGAACGAACACCGCGTACTTGGTGCCCGTCCACTTGAGGAACGGCTTCTCGCGCACCACCGGTGTCTGGTTCAGCGTGGTGTACGGCGGGTTGGGCCAGTTGCTCGTGACCGGCGCGCCGGCCGTGCCGACGAACACCATGTTCCAGCCCGAGCCCGTCCAGCTGCCGATCTGCGAATTGCGCGTCAGCCACTGCTGCTGGCCRCCTGAGTTGACCTGGTTGTCGATCTTCGAATCGGCGATGAAGCCGCCGCTGGACCAGCCACCGTCGTCGAGCACCATGTTGCCGCGCACATGCATGCGGCGGAAGGGCGCAGCTTGTGACACCGCCCACTTCTCGGTGCCGCCGTTGGGCACCACGGCCAGGTTCTCGGCCATGCGCCAGAAGTTCTGCGTCGCGTTGCCACCGAACCAGCCGGCGTTCGACTCGACCGTGCCGGTGATGGTGGTGTCGTCCGGCAARGTGCCCAGGCCTGAGACCTGGGTGTAGAAGCCGACGCGCACGTTCGCGTTGTAGCTGCCGGGCTTGAAGAGCAGGGCGTAGCGCTGGGTGCCGAACTGGTTCGACTCCTGCGAGCTGAACACGCCGTCGACCTGCGATTGGATGCTGCTCGCCGGCATCGTCGGGTCGAACACCAGCACGTTCGGGCCGAACGGTGAACTGCCCGCACCTCCCTTGGGGTTCAGCTGCCAGCGCTGGTTGGCCGAGCCGGCACAGTCCCACTGCTGGATCTCGGCGCCTGGCACCTTGCTGTTGTCGACCACGTCGAGGCAGCGGCCGCTGTGCTTGGCGCGCAGCGCATAGCCGGTGCCGTCGGCCGTGATGTCGAAGCGCTGGTTGTCGCTGTTGCCCGCCGTCCATTGCTGCACGCGGGCGCCGTTGGCCAGCGACTTCTCGGCGACATCGAGCACCTTGCCGCTGTTGGCGTTGGTGATGCGGTAGCTGCCGCCGGCATCGCCGACAAGCTCGAAGTTCTGCGACGCGGCTTTCTTGTCGCACGTCGACTGCTGGGCCTTGGCGCCGTTGTCGGGCGAGGCTCCGGCGATGTCCAGGCAAAGGCCCGACGAGACGGCCGTGGCGTTGTACAGACCGATCGGCAGCGCCGAGGTGTTGGTGCCACCGCGCGGGTAGAGCAGGAACTGCTGTGCCGCCGAGCTGTTGCAGGTGTACTGCTGGATGTTGGCGCCATCGGCACCGGAGCCGCCGGCCACGTCGACGCACTTGCTGCTACCGACATTGACCAGCGCGTAGCGGTTGCCCTGCGTGCGCTCGAGGCGGAATTTCTGTGCCGCAGTGCCGCTGTCCGTCAACTGCTGGATGTTGGCGCCATCGGCGTTCGAGCCACCGGCCACGTCCATCGCCTTGCCGCTGTTGGCGTTGAGCAGCTTGTAGACATCGGGCGAGGTCTCGACGATGTCGAAGGCCTGCGCCAAGGTGCCGTTGCAGCTGTACTGCTGGATGTTCGCGCCATCGGCCTTGCTGGCACCGGCCACGTCGATGCACTTGCCGCTGTTCGCATTCACCAGCACGTAGCGCGTGGCACCGGGCAGCACGGCGCTGAGCCCCTCTGCCGCACTGTCGGCCTCGTTCGTCGCAGCTTCCGTTGCGGCCGAGGGCTGTGTGCGCTCTTCAGCCTGCGCGGCATCGCTCTCGCCGCCACCGCAGCCGGCGACGATCCCGCTCGCTGACGCGGCCATCAAGGCCAGCAGAGACAGGGTGGCGCGGTGCAGCGCCGATGACTTGGATGGGGTGCGCATACCTTCCTTCATGACGGCGTCGCGAGAACCTCCCGGCGACGACCTTGGCGACGATCGCGGCGCAGTCTATCGACGCACCCGGAAGGTGACCACTGGGTAATACCAATCAAAGCCCAGTAGAACCGTTTCCATCCCTAACTCACTGATTAATTTGTCTATTTCAACCCTGAAATCAGCTACATGCGGATACCACTTTCGGTAGTCGCCCTGATCGAAAGCCGTTGACGGCTGGCGTGGGCGGTGCGCTCCGTGCCGCATGTGCGGCGGGCAGCCTGGCCCCATGACGCCGACTGACAGGACTTTCGGCCAAGGCGCATGACGCCGAGTCTTCTTAGCATCCGGCCCCATCCCAACGACCGGTGACGACCGTCATGCCAATTCACTTTCGTCCTTCCCGCCTGTTGGCTGCTTTGGGCTGCCTGCTGCTGCAATGCCTGCCGCTCACGGCTGCCGCCGAGCAGTACTACGTGGCCGAGTCCGGCAGCGATGCCAACCCGGGCACCAGCACGAGCGCGCCGTGGCGCGACCTGACCACGGCGGTGCGCCGACTGAGCGACGGCGACGTGCTGACGGTGCTCGACGAGTACCACGTGACCGTGCCGGTCAAGATCAACAAGCGCGCCATCAAGGCGCCGATCACCATCAATGCCCTGGCGACAGGCATGAGCAAGCAGCGTCAGATCATCTGCGCGCTGCCTGACACCGACACAGCATGCATTCGCATCGAGAACGCCAGCCAGGTGGTGTTGTCGGACCTTCGCGTCGAAGGCTCGCGGTCGCCCAGGGCGTCACTGGTGTATGCGCAGAACAGCGACAACATCCGCGTGACGGGCGGTGACTTTCGCAATGCCGGCGTCTACGGCATCTGGCTCGACGGAAGGCAACCTGCCGACCACGACTACACGATCGAACACAACCGGTTCGTCGACAGCGGAAACAACCCGATCTACCTGCTCAACACCGTCGGATTGAAGGTGACCGACAACAACATCGACAAGGTCAGCGCGGGCGACGGCATCGTGCTGGTCGACGTGTTGAATGCGGACGTGATCCACAACACCGTTCGCAACCTGCTTCAGGTCGTGGGCCTCAACGGCCGCGACGGCATCAAGATCCGCCCCTCCGAAAACGTGCTGATCCAGGACAACTGGGTCGAGACGGTGACCGGTACCGGCATCTACCTGATCGGGCCCTATGGGGGATCGAAGCGACACAAAAACATCCGGATCCTCCACAACACGGTGACCGACGCCGCGCGCGTCAACATGGGCAAGCCCGACCCGGATTGCATCGGAGGCAAGTGGCCCTCGGCGCTGAACGCCAGCCGGGTCGACTATGTGACCCTTCTGGACAACACGGTCTACAACAACTACGGCGAAGGGATCGCGCTGAACCACGCCACGCAGGGCACCGTGCGGCGGAACCACGCGCACGACAACTTCGGCGTCAACATCTACCTGAACAACGCTGCCCACATGCTGGTCGATCGCAACGATGCGATCAACAACCCCGACCTGACCGCCTACTACCGCTGCCGGGCGCCCGCCACGGGCATCAGCATGGCCAACGAGACCTTTGGAGAAGAAGACAACTTCGTCGCGCTGGAAGTCATCCAGCTGAGCAACAACATCCTGGTCAATGGGCGGCACGGCATCAACTTCTTCTGGAAGGCAGAGGGCGGGCTGTACCACCCCGGCGGTCTGAGCAACGTGCACATCCTCAACAACACGGTCTACCGCTCGTGGAAGACCATGCTGGAGATCATCGACACCGACATGCATGCCGAGAACGAGATCCAGAGCAACATCTGGGTGCCCGGTGCGGACACGATCACGGCAGCTTCTGTCCCGACGCTTGGCTTCGACTGCCGCGCCAACCTGTGGTGGGCGTCCGGGTCGTTGAGTTCGTGCACGAGCCTGAACGACGTGGTCGCCGATCCGCGGTTCGTCCAGCAAGGCGCGTTGAAGCCCGAGGGCTACAAGATCGCCTACGGTTCGCCGGCCATCAATGCCGCGTCGTATACCGAGCCCGAAGCCGTGCGCACCTCGGCCCACGGCTGGTGGGACTACTTCGGCACGACGCGCACGGAAGACGATCCGTGGGACATCGGCGCCCACGAGTACAGGAAGAAGGCGCGCTGAAAGGCGGGGGCTGGCGCGCCCCTGTCAGCAGTCATCGGCGAGGCGCAGGGGCCTTTGGGCAGCGGCACAATGGCCCCGATGCAGACCACCGACCGATTGATCCTGCGGCGCCCCACGGCCGCCGACGCAGACAGCGTGTTCGCCATCTACGGCGATCCCGCCACCAACGTCTTCAACCCCTTCGGGCCGCACGCCAATCTCGAAAAATCG
>NZ_JBFUGE010000407.1:0-5413 GCF_056403075.1 Ideonella sp. P3_A4
GAGTTTTTCCAGACCCGACACGGTACTGATCTGCGCCATCTGCGTCGTGACCTGCGCGTTGTCCATCGGGTTCAATGGGTCCTGGTTCTGCATCTGCGCGACCAGCAGCTTCATGAAGCGGTCGGACTGCTCGGCGGCGCTCGTCGCGCTGTCGTTCACGTTGTTGGCAGCGGTCTTGGTGTTGGAGTTCAGGGCGGCGATGGTCATGGCGCGTGGCTGTCCGGGTTAGGAGGAGGGCGCGTCAGCCCTGGCCCAGCTGCAGGGTTTTCTGCAGCAAGGTCTTCGCGGTGTTCATCACCTCGATGTTGTTCTGGTACGAGCGCGAGGCCGAGATCATGTTGACCATCTCCTCGACCGGGTTCACGTTGCTGAAGGTCACGTAGCCCTCGGCGTCGGCGGCAGGGTGGCCGGGCTGGTGCACCTTGCGGCCGGGCGTCTGGTCTTCGCTGATGGTCGACACGCGCACGCCGGCGCTGCCGTCGACCGGGTTGCCGGGGTCGGCACCGGCGGCATTGCCGGATGCCCCCATCAACACGGTCTGGAACACCACCTGGCGTGCCTTGTAGGCCTGGCCGTCGGGGCCGGCCACGCTGTCGGCGTTGGCCAGGTTCGAGGCCACCACGTTCAGCCGCTGGCTTTGCGCCGAAACGGCACTGCCTGAAATATCAAAGACCTTGAACATGCTCATGTGAATGCTCCTTCAGCGCTCATCAGCCTTGGCTCGGGCTCTTCATCGCGTCCAGCATTTCGCGGACATGGCTGTTGATGAAGCGCAGGGTTGCCTCGTACTTCACCGAGTTCTCGGCAAAGCTGGCGCGTTCGCGGTCCATGTCGACACTGTTGCTGTCGAGGTTGGTCTGGCTCGGGGTGGCATAGCGCAACGCCGCCTGTTCTGCCGTCGCGCCACCGGGCAGGGCCATGTGGCCGGTCCGGGTGGTCGCCATCTGGCCGGCAGCCGGCAACTGGCCGGTGGCGGCCTTCAGCGCGGACGAGAAATCCATGTCGCGGGCCTGGTAGCCCRGGGTGTCGGCGTTGGCGATGTTGCTGGCAATCACCCGCTGGCGTTCGGCACGAAGCGTCAACGCCTGGGCCTGGAAGTCCAGCTGGGAGGTCAGGCGGTTGACGTTCATGGCGGAAGAATCCTTCAGGTTCGGGGCGGTGGGGCCGATAACAGGCACAACGCCGCGTTCGCCGATTGTGAAAGTCGGCCCCTGGTGCAAAGGCTCGAATAGCGGCCCATGCCCCGTCCATTTCGCGCCTTGGTTGCCGGCCAGCATCCTTACAGTCACTGGCCATGACCCTCACCCGTTCCCCGTCCGCCTCACGCGCCTGTTCGCGTGGATTGGTGCGTGCTGCCGGCGCCTTGGCGCTGCTTGGCACCGGGCTGGCCTGGGGCCAGGCGGCGACGCCGCCGGCGGGTGACAACCCCGAGATGGCGGCCGTCAGCGCCCAGGTGCAGCAGATGGCCCGCGACAGCGCCGGCCGCGCCGGCCTGGGACAAGCTCGCATCGAGGTCGAGGTCGGCAGCCTGGATCCGCGCCTGAAGCTGGCGCCGTGCCAACGAATCGAACCCTATCTGCCTGCAGGCCTGCCGGTCTGGGGGCGCACCCGCATCGGCCTGAAGTGCACCCAGGGCAGCAAGCTCTGGAATGTCACCTTGCCGGTCACGGTGCATGTCTGGTCCCGTTCCCTGGTGACCCAGACCGCCCTGGCGGCTGGTACCCCGCTGGCGGCGGAACATTTCACGGAAGCCGAGGTCGATCTGGCAGCGGCCCCCGGTTTGCCGATCAGCCAGCCTGGGCTGGCGATTGGGCGTACCCTGAGCCGTCCGGTGGCTGCCGGCACTGCGTTGCGGCAGACAGACTTGAAAGCACGGCAGTGGTTTGCTGCCGGTGAGACCGTGCGCGTCGTGGCCGTAGGCCCCGGCTGGCAGGTGGTCACCGAAGGCGAAGCGATGAATCCGGGGCTGGAAGGRCAGACAGTGCGGATCCGCACCGAGTCCGGCCGGCTGCTGCAGGGCCGCCCGGTGGGCGACCGGCAGGTGGAGGTGGCGCTGTGACGAGCAAAGCGCAAAGGGCGCTGCCCTTCGTTCCTTGGGGCGCGTTGAAGGCGGTCACTTTGAAGGCCGTGCGAAATAGTCCTAAAGTTCTGTCGGGCACTGTCGAAACCCGATCTATGCCGAAAGTTCCCGCCGGGTCCGCTTCGGATTTCTGGAGAGCACCATGAAAATCGGTTCACTCGAAACCAAAGCCAACGTGGCACCGATGCAGAACGATCGCAAGTCGGGCAGTGCAGACAAGACAGGTGGCAGCACCGGGTCTGCGCAGCCGAGCGCGACCGTCAGCATCTCGACCACCGCCAGCATGATCAGCAGCGCCGACACCGACGGCACCTTCGACGCCGACAAGGTCGCCCGCATGGCCCAGGCCATCCGCGACGGCAAGTTCGAGGTCAATGCCGACGCGATTGCCGACAAGCTGATTGCCAACACGCAAGAGCTGCTGCGCAAGTACTCGTCGTCCTGACGTGAAGCCGGCGCGGGCCGACCGCGCCGCCTGCTGATTTCTCCGTCCCTGCTGCCCGCTGGAGCGAGCGGCAAGACCTCTCACACCCTGGCCGCACGCCACAGCACCCCACCGCATCATGCTGAGCTCCCCCGCCGAACAACACGCGTTGCGCCAGACCACCGACCTGGAGTCGGCGCTGACCGAGGTGGAAGCACGCCTGGCCGAGCTGGCCGAAGCGCTGAAGAACCGCGACGCCGACAGCACCGAAATGGCCTCGACCGCGCTGCACCGCGCGTTGTCGCTGGCGGTTGACCATTCGACCCGCGCTGCCCGCAGCGGCGGCATGCCGCCGGCGCTGCGCCGCCGCCTGGCGATGGCCGGTGGCCAAGTCGCCGCGCTGCGCGAGGCGATCGCCCGCGCGTCCGTTGCACTCGACAAGTCGATCGAAATCCTGCTGCCCGAAACCGGTGCCGCGAAGTCGCCGGTCTATGGCGCCCAGGGCAACCCATGGCGCGCCGCATCCAGCGGTGTTGCTGAAGCCTAGGCTTCGCGCCGCCTCCTGACCAACAGCCCGCCTTGGCGGGCTGTCTTGTTTGGGGCCGGCCGTGTGTGCGCTTTGACCGCCCCGGGGGGCATCAGGCGGCCAAAGCGCCTGCTTTTCGAAGCCTCACGACCCTCAAGTCCCGCAGATCATCGGTGCCAAGACCCCTCGGGTCGTTGCAACACCGGGAGCACCCCATGATTCGCTCGCTCTGGATTTCGAAGACCGGGATGGAAGCCCAGCAAACCCAGCTGGACCACATCTCGAACAACCTCGCCAACGTCGCCACCAGCGGCTACAAGCGGGCCCACGCACAGTTCGAAGACCTGATCTACCAAAACCTGCGCCAGGCGGGTGCGGCCAGCTCGGAACAGACGCAGCTGCCGACCGGCCTGCAGGTCGGCCTGGGCACCCGTGCGGTGGCCAGTGCGCGCAACTTCAGCCAGGGCAACCTGCAGCAAAGCGGCGGCAACCTGGACGTGGCGATCAAGGGCAACGGCTTCTTCCAGATCAGCACCCCCGATGGCGGCACCGCCTACACACGCGACGGCTCGTTCCAGCTCGATTCGCAAGGCCAGATGGTCACCAACAGCGGCTACCTGGTGCAGCCCGGCATCACGATTCCGGCCAATGCGCAAAGCGTGACGATTGCCGCCGACGGCACCGTCAGCGTCACATTGCCCGCCCAGGCGCAACCGCAGACGGTGGGCCAGTTGCAATTGGYCAGCTTTGTCAACCCGGGTGGCCTGGAGCCGCGCGGCAGCAACCTGTTCGGCGAGACCGCGGCTTCCGGCTCGCCCAACAGCGCAGCGCCCGGCAACTCCGGCCTCGGCAGCCTGCAGCAAGGCTTTGTTGAAACCAGCAACGTCAACGTCGTTGAAGAGCTGGTCTCGATGATCCAGACCCAGCGTGCCTACGAACTGAATTCGAAGGCCATTTCGACCTCCGACCAGATGCTGCAACGCCTGTCGCAACTGTGAAGATCATTGAGAGAAACACCATGACGACCTTGCTTCGCGCACTGGCGGCCGCCTTGCCGCTGTTTTCGCTCGCCGCCTGCTCGGTGCTGCCGACTGAGGCCAAGGTCGATTTCCCGACGGCCACCGCGCCGATCATTCCCGAGTCCKGCCCGACGCCGATCCCGGCGATGGTGCCGATGACCAGCTACGCCGCCGTGCAGCAGGGGCCGGTGAGCGGCTCGATCTACCAGGCCGCCAGCTACCGGCCGATGTTTGAAGACCACCGCGCTCGCCTGGTCGGCGACACCTTGACGATCCAGATCGTCGAGAAGATCGCCGCCAGYCAGAGCGCCAACTCGACGGTMGACAAGACCGGCGACTTGAATGTCGGCATCTCGGCGCTGCCTGGCGTGAAGGCGATGCACCTGGCCGGCGCCAACGCCTCGGCCACCAGTGCCAATACCTTCGCCGGCAAGGGCGCTACGACCAGCAACAACGACTTCACCGGCACCATCACCGCCAGCGTGGTCGGCGTGCTGCCCAACGGCCACCTGATCGTTGCCGGCGAGAAGCAGATCGGCGTCAACCAGCATGTCGATGTGCTGCGCTTCACCGGCCAGGTCGACCCGCGTTCGATCCAGCCTGGCAACGTGATCCCCAGTGCCCAGGTCGCCAATGTGCGCGTTGAGCACCGTGGCCGCGGCGCGATGGCCGATGCCCAAGGAACTGGCTGGTTGGCACGATTCTTTTTGAGCCTTTGGCCGGTTTAAGTTTGCCCAGAATGCGTTGGAAGGAAATCTCAAGGAACGACGGGCCGCCCCTAGTTCCTTGACCCCCGCGGGGGGCGGGCCGCTGCAAAGCGGACCTGGGGGTCCACAACTCACCAACGCCACATGGACACCACCTCTGACCGATTCCTGCGCGCCGCGATGGCGTTGACCTCCCTGGTCGCCAGCGCCGCGCTGTGGTGGCCCTGGCCGGCCCAGGCCGCGCAGCGGATCAAGGAAGTCGCCACCGTCCAGGGCGTGCGCTCCAACCAGTTGATCGGCTATGGCCTGGTCGTGGGCCTGGACGGCACCGGCGACCAGACCCAGCAAACCCCGTTCACGCAGCAAGGCATCACCTCGATGCTGCAGCAGATGGGCATCACCGTGCCGCCCGGCACTTCGATGCAGCTGAAGAACATCGCGGCGGTGCTGGTCACCGCGCAACTGCCCGCCTTCGCCCAACCCGGCCAGCAAATCGACATCGGCGTCTCTTCGATCGGCAACGCCAAGAGCCTGCGCGGCGGCACCCTGGTGGCCACGCCGCTGAAGGGCGCTGATGGCCAGGTCTACGCAGTTGCCCAAGGCAACCTGATCGTCGGCGGCGCCGGCGCCTCGGCCAACGGCTCGAAGGTGCAGATC
>NZ_JBFUGE010000408.1:0-5393 GCF_056403075.1 Ideonella sp. P3_A4
GGCCAGCCCTGGCCGCGGCAGCGCTGCTGGCCACCGGCTGGGCAGCCAGCGCCCAGCACGTCCGTGCGGCGGCTCGGCTGCGGCAGGCGGTCGACGCCTGCCTGGCCGGCCAGGCCTCGCTCGGTGACGCGCTGCTGCCGGTCTGGGCGCAGCAGATCGACACCTCGCGCCAGCAGATGGAACACGCGGTGTCGGCCCTGGCCGAACGCTTCTCCGGCATCGTCGCCCAGTTGGCCCAGGCCACGTCGATGTCCGAACTGGCTGGCGACTCGATCAACGGCGGCGAAACGGCCCTGGTGAAGGTGCTCGACAAGGGCGAGCGCGAGCTGGGCACCGTCGTCTCGTCGCTGCAATCCGCGATGACCGCCAAGCAGCTGATGGTCGATCGCATCAGCGAACAGCGCCAGTTCATCCAGGACCTCGAAGGCATGACGGGCGACGTGGCCCGCATCGCGCAGCAAACCAACCTGCTGTCCCTGAACGCCGCCATCGAAGCCGCGCGCGCCGGCGAGGCCGGCCGCAGCTTCGCCATCGTGGCCCAGGAAGTGCGCACGCTGTCGGCACGCTCGGCCGAGACCGGCCGCAACATCGCCCGCAAGGTCGCGCTGATCAGCCAGACGATCGAAGGCACCTGCACCGCGGCCGAACAGTCGCTGAATGACGACAACGCGGCGGTGGCCGCGTCCAAGGGCTCGATCGAATCGGTGCTCGGCCAGTTTCGCGGCTCGACGCAGGCGCTGATGCAGCGTGCCGACGAGCTGAAGCAAAGCCGCGACTACCTGCAGCGCGAGATCAGCCAGGCGCTGCTGCACCTGCAGTTCCAGGACCGCGTGAGCCAGATCATGGGCCACGTGAAGACCAACATCGAACGCGTACCGCAGCTGATGGCCGAGGGCCGCGAGCGTTGCGGCACCGGCCAGTTCCCCCCCGCCCTGGATGCACGTGCCCTGCTCGACGAGCTGGAGCGCAGCTACGCCATGGCCGACGAGCGCGGCGGCGGTGGCGCAGCCACCCAGGGCGCTCCGGCGGCCAGCACGATCACTTTCTTTTGACGAGGCAACTGAGATGACCAAAACGATCCTGATCGTGGRTGACTCCTCCTCCGTGCGGCAGGTGGTGGGCATCACGCTGCGCTGCGCCGGCTACGAAGTGCTCGAAGGCCGCGACGGCCGCGACGCGCTGTCGCTGCTCAAGGGCCAGAAGGTCCACCTGATCATCAGCGACGTGAACATGCCAAACATGGACGGCATCAGCTTCGTCAAGGCGGTGAAGCAAAGGCCGGAGTACCGCTTCACGCCGGTGGTCATGCTGACCACCGAATCGCAGGACACGAAGAAGGCCGAAGGCAAGGCCGCCGGCGCCAAGGCCTGGGTCGTCAAGCCCTTCCTGCCCGAGGCGCTGGTCAATGTCGTGCAGATGCTGGTGCTGCCATGAGCGAGCCGAACACCATCACGCCACGGGCGGGCTGCGTCCGCCTCGAGGGCGAGGTCACGATCTACCACGCGGCTGCCCAGAAAGAACTGCTGCTCGGCGCACTGGCCGGCTGCGGCGGCACGCTGGAGCTGGACCTCTCGGCGGTGACCGAGATCGACACCGCCGGCCTGCAACTGCTGATGCTGCTCAAGCGCACCGCCGTGCGCCAGGGCCATGAGCTGCGACTGATCGGCCACACCCCGGCGGTGCTGGAGGTGTTCGACCTGGTCAATGTCGCCGGCACTTTCGGCGACCCCCTGCTGATCGACGGCCAGGCGCCCGACGGGAGCACCCCATGAACCTCGAAGCGGCGCTGCAAACCTTCATCGCGGAATGCCGTGATCTGCTGGTCGACATGGAAGGCGCCTTGCTCGCGCTGGGCCAGTCGCCCGACACCGCCGAAGGTGTCAACGAGATCTTCCGCGGCGCCCACACGATCAAGGGCTCGGCCGGCCTGTTCGGTCTCGACCACATCGTGGCCTTCACCCATGTGGTTGAAAGTGTGCTCGACGCCGCCCGCGAAGGCCGGGTCACGATCGACGAAGAGCTGAAGGTCCTGCTGCTGTCGTGCTGCGACCACCTCATGCTGGCCATCGAAGCGGTCGCGGACGGCGAGTTGCAGCCCGACGAAGATTCGAAGCGCAACGCCGGCATTCTGATCGAGCAGCTCAGTCGCCACCACACGGGCAGCGGCAAGACGCTGGTGGTGACGGCCGACGAGCCGCCACTGCAGCGCATCGCCCGCGACGCCGCCGGTGGCCGCAGCCACCACTGGCACCTGTCGCTGCGCTTCGGTGGTGACGTGCTGCGCAACGGCATGGACCCGCTGTGCTTCATCCGCTACCTGCAACGCATCGGGCGCATCGTCGGCATCGCTGCGCTGGACGACGCGCTGCCGGAACCGGCACAGATGGACCCCGAAACCTGCTACCTGGGTTTCGAGATCGCGCTGGCCAGCGATGCGGACAAGGCGCAGATCGAAAACGTCTTCCAGTTCGTCAGCGACGACTGCGAGCTGCGCATCCTGCCGCCGGACAGCCTGGTCGACGACTACGTTCGCCTGATCCAGGCGCTGCCCGAAGGCTCGATGCGCCTCGGCGAGATCCTGATCGGCTGCGGCAGCCTGACCCAGCGCGAGCTCGACGAGGCGCTGGCCATGCAGGCCCAGCCCTCTTCCGAAGACGCACCATCCGCCGAGCGCCCCAAGCTGGGCACCGTGCTGGTCGAGCAACAGTTCGTGCAGCCCGCGCTGGTGGAGGCAGCCCTGTCAAAGCAGACCCAGCTGCGCCAGGCCAACGAAAGCCGTTCGCAGGAAGGGCGCTCACTGCGCATCGACGCCGACAAGCTCGACCACCTGATCAACCTGGTCGGCGAGCTGATCATCGCCGGCGCCAGCGCCGACCTGCTGGCCCGCCAGACCCACCGCGGCGAACTGCAGGAGGCCACCTCCCGCATGGCCGGCCTGGTGCAGCAGGTACGCGACAGCGCGCTGCAGCTGCGCATGGTCAAGATCGGTGCCACCTTCAGCCGCTTCCAGCGCGTGGTGCATGACGTGGCCCGCGAGACCGCCAAGGACATCGCGCTGCTGATCAGCGGCGAAGACACCGAGCTGGACAAGACCGTCGTCGAGAAGATCGGCGACCCGCTGCTGCACCTGGTACGCAACGCCATCGACCACGGCATCGAGCCGGCCGAGGCGCGGGTGGCCAGTGGCAAGCCGGCCCAGGGCACGGTCAAGCTGCACGCCTTCCATGACTCCGGCAGCATCGTCATCGAGGTCAGCGACGATGGCGGCGGCCTGCGGCGCGACCGCATCCTGGCCAAGGCCGTCGAGCGCGGCCTGATCGAAGCTGAGCAGCGGCTGAGCGACTCCGAAGTCTTCGACCTGATCTTCGAACCCGGCTTCTCGACCGCTGAAGCGGTGACCAACCTGTCGGGCCGCGGCGTTGGCATGGACGTGGTCAAGCGCAACATCAGTGCGCTGCGCGGCACCATCAACATTCGCAGCGCCGAGGGCCAAGGCACCACGGTGAGTGTGCGACTGCCACTGACGCTGGCCATCATCGATGGCTTCCTGGTCGGTGTCGGCGACTCGGTCTTCGTCGTGCCACTGGAAGCGATCGAAGAATGCATCGAACACGCCAGCGAGGCGGGCCAGGCCTGGTGCAACCTGCGCGACCACGTGCTGCCACAGATCCGCCTGCGCGACTACTTCGACATCGAAGCCCCGCCGCCGCGGCGCGAAAGCACGGTGGTGATCCAGCAAGCGGGCCAGCGTTTCGGGCTGGTGGTCGACCAGCTGATGGGCGAGTTCCAGACGGTGATCAAGCCGCTGTCGCGCGTGTTCGCCAGCGTCAAGAGCATCAGCGGCTCGACCATCCTCGGCAGCGGCGAGGTGGCGCTGATCCTCGACGTGTCGGCTCTCGTGGCCGGCCAGATCACTGCCACCGCGCGGGCCAGCCCGGCGCATTAGACGACGCGCACAGCACCCCCACGACCCCTCACCTCACGTCACGCCGAGCGCAGTCAGGCCGGCCACCCGAACCCTGAAAGAGAGTTCTTCATGTTCTCGAACCTGTCACTCAAGACCAAGATCCTCGCCCTGCTGGGCGTCGGCATCGCGGCGCTCCTCGCGGTCATCTTCATCGCCTACATGGGCCTCAAGCGAGACGCCGAGATGCTCTCGGAAGTCGGCGAGAACCGCCTGCCCTCCGTCAAGGACCTGCAGGTGGTGAACGAGGCCAAGACGGCGATCCGCTCGACCAGCCGCGGCATCGACACGATGGCCAGCTACCCCGAAGAGGTGAAGAACATCGACCACGAGCTGAGCAACAAGGCCAAGGCGTGGGAGCGGGCCGACAAGGCCTGGAAAGCGTACGACGCGCTACCGCAGACGGCGGAGGAGGCGGTGGTCTGGAAGCAACTGGAGAAGGAATGGGGCGCCTGGCGGGCCCTCGACCAGCGCATTGGCGAGTTGGCCAGGGAGATCACCAAGGCCGACAGCGCGGCCCGGCGCAAGGAACTGTTCCAGGACTACCACGAAGCGCTGATCGCCAGTCGGCCCGCGTTCAAGGCGGCGGAAGACACGCTCGAGAAGCTCGTCGACATGAATACCCAGGCCGGCGAGGATGCCGTCAAGGAAGCGCAGGAGTCGTCGACACGGGCGCGCAGCCTGATGTACACGGTTTCCGCGATTGCGCTGGCGACCCTGATCGCGCTCGGCTTGTTCATCCTGCGTGCGGTGATGCGCCAGCTCGGCGGCGACCCGTCGTATGCCGCGGAGGTGGTCGACAAGGTCGCTGCCGGCGACCTGACTGTCGACATCGCGCTGCGCGCCGGCGACCAGACCAGCCTGCTGGCCGCGATGAAGAAGATGGTCGAGAAGCTCTCGCATGTCGTGTCCGAGGTGTCGAACAGCGCCAACGGCCTGAGCAGCGCCGCCGAGCAGGTCAACTCCACCGCGCAGTCGCTGTCGCAAGCCGCCACCGAGCAGGCCTCGGGTGTCGAAGAGACCAGCGCGTCGGTCGAGCAGATGACCGCGTCGATCAGCCAGAACACCGAGAACGCCAAGGCCACCGATGCAATGGCCAGCAAGGCCTCCAGCGAAGCCACCGAAGGCGGCGAAGCGGTCAAGTCGACCGTGGCTGCGATGAAGCAGATCGCCAAGAAGATCGTCATCATCGACGACATCGCCTACCAGACCAACCTGCTGGCACTGAACGCCGCGATCGAAGCGGCGCGGGCGGGCGAACATGGCAAGGGCTTCGCGGTCGTGGCTGCCGAGGTGCGCAAGCTGGCCGAGCGCAGCCAGGTGGCGGCGCAAGAGATCGGTGAAGTCGCCGGCTCGAGCGTCGAGCTGGCCGAGCGCGCCGGGCAACTGCTCGATGAAATGGTGCCCAACATCAAGCGCACCTCCGACC
>NZ_JBFUGE010000409.1:0-5386 GCF_056403075.1 Ideonella sp. P3_A4
GCATAGCGCGATAGGCGCTGCGCACAGCGCCGCGTAACCGCCGCCGGAAACCAGCGCGCAGACACGGTCACCGAGCTTGAAGCCCGCGGCGTCCAACTCGGCGGCATTGCCACCGATGATGATGCCCGCGACCTCGAGGCCAGGCAGGTCCGATGCACCCGGAGGCGGCGCGTACGCACCCTTGCGCTGCAGTACGTCCGGCCGATTGACGCCGGACGCGGCCACGCGGATCAACAGTTCACCGGCCGCCGGCTGCGGGTCGGGGCGCTCGGCCTCGACCAGCACCTCGGGGGCGCCGAACTCGCGGATCGTGATGGCTCGCATGGGCGTCGCTCAGCCAGGCTTTACTGCTGTTGCTGGTCTTGCTGTTGCTGCTCTTGCTGCGGCTGGTCGCRCTGCTGCTGCTGCGCCTGACCCTCTTCGGCCGGCGCATCAGCGGCAGCACCTTCCGGGCGCTGCTCGGCGCGCTCGCGGCGGGGGCGGTCGCCACCGCGATCGCCACGATCACCACCACGGCCACCGCGGTCGCCGCCGCGGTCGTTGCGGTCACCGTATTCACGGCGCGGACGCTCGAAGCGCGGCTCTTCTTCCATGCCTTCAGGGCGCTCCAGCAGAGCCTTCATCGACAGCTTGATGCGGCCCTTCTCGTCGGTCTCGAGCACCTTGACCTTGACGACCTGGCCTTCCTTCAGGAAGTCCTCGACCTTCTCGACGCGCTGGTGGGCGATCTGACTGATGTGCAGCAGGCCGTCCTTGCCGGGCAGGATGTTGACCAGGGCACCGAAGTCGAGGATCTTGGTGATCGCGCCTTCGTAGACCTTGCCCACCTCGGCTTCGGCGGTGATTTCCTCGATGCGCTTCTTGGCGTGCTCGGCCTTGTCTGCGTCGGTCGAGGCGATGGTGATGGTGCCGTCTTCGCCGATGTCGATCGTGGTGCCGGTTTCTTCGGTCAGCGCGCGGATGGTGGCGCCACCCTTGCCGATCACGTCACGGATCTTCTCCGGGTTGATCTTCATCGTGTACAGGCGCGGGGCGAACTGGCTGACTTCCGTCTTCGCGACGCCCATGGCTTCGACCATCTTGCCCAGGATGTGGATGCGCGCTTCCTTGGCCTGAGCCAAAGCGACCTGCATGATTTCCTTGGTGATGCCCTGGATCTTGATGTCCATCTGCAAGGCGGTGATGCCCGAGGTCGTGCCGGCCACCTTGAAGTCCATGTCGCCSAGGTGATCTTCGTCACCSAGGATGTCGGWSAGMACCGCRAAGCGSYYGCCTTCCTTGATCAGMCCCATSGCGATRCCGGCCACGTGGGCCTTCATCGGCACGCCGGCGTCCATCAGCGCGAGGCAGCCGCCGCACACCGAAGCCATCGACGAGGAGCCGTTCGACTCGGTGATTTCCGAGACCACGCGCATCGTGTACGGGAAGTCTTCCTTGCTCGGCAGCGCAGCGATCAGCGCGCGCTTGGCCAGGCGGCCGTGACCGATTTCGCGGCGCTTCGGGCTGCCCACGCGGCCGGTTTCGCCGGTGGCGAACGGAGGCATGTTGTAGTGCAGCATGAAGCGGTCTTCGTACTCGCCGGCCAGCGCGTCGATGCGCTGTGCGTCGCGGTCCGTACCCAGCGTGGCGATCACCAGGCCTTGGGTTTCACCACGGGTGAACAGGGCCGAGCCGTGGGTGCGCGGGAGCACGCCGTTGCGGATTTCGATGCCACGCACGGTGCGGGTGTCGCGACCGTCGATACGCGGCTCGCCAGCGAGGATCTGACCACGCACGATGCGGGCTTCGATCTCGAACAGCAGGCCCTCGACGGCGACGCTGTCGAAGTCCACGCCTTCGGCCTTCAACGAAGCCATCACGTTAGCGGTGGCTTCGCGGCAGGCTTGCGTGCGGGCTTGCTTCGAGCGGATCTGGTAGGCAGCGCGCAGCGGGCCTTCGGCCAGTGCGGTCACCTTGGCGATGAAGGCTTCGTCCTTCGCGGGGGCTTGCCACTCCCACACCGGCTTGCCGGCGTCGCGCACCAGGTCGTGGATCGCGTTGATGGCGATCTTGCCTTGGTCGTGGCCATAGACCACAGCGCCCAGCATGATGTCTTCGGGCAGCTGGTCGGCTTCGGACTCGACCATCAGCACGGCGGATTCGGTGCCGGCGACAACCAGGTCCATCTTCGAATCGGCCAGCTGGGTCTTGCCCGGGTTCAGCACGTACTCGCCGTTCACGTAACCCACGCGGGCAGCACCGATCGGGCCATTGAACGGGATGCCGGACACAGCCAGCGCAGCGCTCGAGGCGATCATCGCGGCGATGTCGGCTTGAACTTCAGGGTTCAGGCTCAGCACGTGGATGACGACCTGGACTTCGTTGAAGAAGCCTTCAGGGAACAGCGGGCGGATCGGGCGGTCGATCAGGCGGCTGGTCAGCGTTTCCAGCTCGCTCGGGCGGCCTTCACGCTTGAAGAAGCTGCCCGGGATCTTGCCGGCAGCGTAGGTCTTCTCGATGTAGTYGACGGTCAGCGGGAAGAAGTCCTGGCCGGGCTTGGCGTCCTTCTTGGCCACCACGGTGGCCAGCACCACGGTGTCTTCGATGTTGACGACGACGGCACCGCTGGATTGGCGGGCCACTTCGCCCGTTTCCATCACGACCTGGTGCGGGCCCCATTGGAAGGTCTTGGTGACCTTGTTGAACATGCTCATGGATAGTCTCCGGTGATTTTGCGGCGCACTTGCGGTGGCACCCGGAAGAACCGGGAGCAAGACGGCGGCGGGTCGTATGCCATTCCAGCAAGCGGCAAAACAGCCTCCTGGAATGACACAGCAACAACCGTGGCAGCCTGCTCCTACGAACCGAAAAACAAAGAGCCTGTGCCGGAGCAGACCCCGGACAGGCTCTTGGGTCGACCGCCGAGCCGCCCCAAGGAACACCCTCCCCCTCGGGGGGCGGGCATCGCTTGCGGTGACCTGGAGGCGGTCGCGATCATTCGGCGGCGATTTACTTGCGCAGGCCCAGCTTCTGGATCAGCGACGTGTAGCGGTCGGCGTCGCGGTCCTTCAGATAGGCCAGCAGGCGCTTGCGCTGGTTGACCATCTTCAGCAGGCCGCGACGGCCGTGGTGGTCCTTCAGGTGGGCCTTGAAGTGCGGGGTCAGCTCGTTGATGCGAGCGGTCAGCAGAGCGACCTGGACTTCCGGCGAGCCGGTATCGGCAGCAGCGCGGGCGTGGGCCTTGACGATGTCGGCCTTGTTGATGTCAGCCACGGACATGGCGATTTCCTTATGGGATATGGAAGCCGCCGACGGCCTGAACTGTGCAGGCTGGGCCGAACGGTTTCCGGTTTTTCACTTGCGATCACGGGTGAAACCGACCCGTGTCGTGCCTGCTTCGCCTTCAAGCGCCAAGGCGCCCGAAGTGCAAAACCGTAGGAGTATAGCCGATCAATGCATTTCGCCTTGGAATCGGTTACTGCCCGACACACCCGGCCCGGGATGATCATGAAGCTTCATCGAAGGGTCGCAAAACACACCAATCGAGGGCTAAACGCCTTGATCGGCCCCGAACCGACTTGGATACTGCGTCGCTCAAGCAGGCCCATCACAACGAGGAGCGGGTGCCAGGATCCCAACAGTCCATGCACCCGAAGGGCTTGCCCAACCCCTTTGATTTCAACGTAGGAATCTCATGCAACTGAAGAAGACTGCTCTGCTGGCCGCGATCGCGGCGCTGGCGACCGCCAATCTGGCCTTCGCCGCCAAAGACGACCACCTGAGCCACCGCTGCTACACCGTGGCCCCGGAAGCCAGCGAGCGCGCCCGCATCGACGACAACCTGACCGCCTTCCTGCGCATGCAAAACGCTCGCGGCGTCGACACGGAACGTGCTGTCGCCAGCGTGACGATCCCGGTCTGGTTCCACGTCATCAACAAGGGCACCGGCCTGTCGAACGGCGACATCCCGCAATCGCAGATCGACGACCAGATCGCCGTGCTGAACGCCGCCTACGCCAGCACCTCGTTCAAGTTCACGCTGGCCGGCGTTGACCGCACGACCAACGCCACCTGGTACACCATGGCCCCGGGCTCTTCCGCCGAGAAGAACGCCAAGACTGCCCTGCGCAAGGGCGGCGCCGACGCGCTGAACCTGTACACCGCCAATCCGGGCGGCGGCCTGCTGGGCTGGGCGACCTTCCCGAGCGACTACGCTGCGAAGCCGAAGAACGACGGCGTCGTCGTGCTGTTCTCCAGCGTCCCGGGCGGCACCGCTGCTCCGTACAACGAGGGCGACACCGGCACCCACGAAATCGGCCACTGGCTGGGCCTGTACCACACCTTCCAAGGTGGTTGCGCCAAGCCGGGCGACTCCGTGGCCGATACCCCGGCCGAGAAGTCTGCCGCCTTCGGTTGCCCGACCGGCCGTGACAGCTGCAGCACCAAGAAGGGTCTGGACCCGATCACCAACTTCATGGACTACACCGACGACAGCTGCATGAACCAGTTCACCGCGGGCCAGACCAGCCRCATGAACCAGCTGTACCAGCAATACCGCCAGCCCTGATAGGGCCGATCCGGTTCTTGCCGGATGAGCGAAAGCCGGCCCTTCGTGGCCGGCTTTTTTCCTTGAAGACGCTCAGCTCTGACCCGCCTCGGCCAGGTCCCATCGCGGCCGAACCGAAAAACGATGTTCATTGCTCAAGACAGCCAGCCCCGCCTGACAGCGCATCGCCGCCGCCAGCGCAATCATCGCGCCGTTGTCAGTGCACAAATGAAGTTCGGGGTAGTGCACTTTGGCGCCCAGCCTGGTGCAGGCAGCACCGAGTTCGCTTCTGAGCATCGCGTTCGCGCCCACGCCACCGGCAACCACCAGGCGACGCAGCCCCGTCTCGCGCAGCGCGCGCATCGACTTTCGCACCAGCACCTCGACGATCGCCGCCTGTGTGCTGGCGGCCAGATCGGCACGCTGCTCAGCCGACACCACCGGGCCCAGGCGCTTGAGTGTCGTCATCACTGCGGTCTTCAGGCCGGCGAACGAGAAGTCGAGGTTCGGCTGGTGCAGCAGCGGGCGAGGCAGTTCGTAGGCGTTGCCGCGGCCGCTTTCAGCCAACCGAGCCAGCGCCGGCCCGCCGGGATAGCCCAGGCCCAGCAGCTTGGCGGACTTGTCGAAAGCCTCGCCGGCCGCGTCGTCGATGGTCTCGCCCAGCAGCTCGTAGCGCCCCACTCCATCCACGCGCATCAACTGCGTGTGGCCACCAGAGACCAGCAGCGCAACGAAGGGAAACTGTGGCGGGTCGGCCGAGAGGAACGGCGACAGCAAGTGCCCTTCGAGGTGATGGATGCCCAGTGTCGGCCGGCACAGCGCCGCCGCCAAGCCGCAAGCCACGCCGGCGCCCACCAGCAG
>NZ_JBFUGE010000410.1:0-5328 GCF_056403075.1 Ideonella sp. P3_A4
GAGTTCGTTCGTGCCGTTCTTCCACACCGTGCCGTCCGCAGCTCGCCAGTTGTCGACAGACTTCTGGGCGAACGCGCTCGACATCGGCGCGGCAAGCGCGGCCGACGCGAAAAGCATCGCCACCTTGTTCAGTTTCTTCATTGATTCTCCTCTCAAGGAAAGCCGCAGTTGCCTGCGATACGTCCGAATAGGAAGCGGAAATTTCAGGGCAAACACCTGCTGTTTGCGAGTGCTTGCCACCGACAACTCATTGTGCCATAGGGTGTCGGACGGGCCGTATTTTGGGCCGGTGCGCGCAGGACAGCGCCCACCATGTTGCGGCGCCACCACAAGACGCCGCCCGTAGAATCATTGTTTTCGCGGCTCCCGCTGCGCACGCTCTGTGCACCGGCCCGCCAAACAGGCCCCGCCCGCCTCGCCTCGATGACTTCATTCGCCAAGGAAACTCTGCCCATCAGCCTCGAAGAGGAGATGCGGCGCTCGTACCTCGACTACGCGATGAGCGTGATCGTCGGGCGCGCCCTGCCCGATGCACGCGATGGCCTGAAGCCCGTGCATCGGCGCGTGCTGTTCGCGATGCACGAGCTGAACAACGACTGGAACCGGCCGTACAAGAAGTCGGCGCGTATCGTCGGCGACGTGATCGGTAAGTACCACCCGCACGGCGACACTGCGGTGTACGACACCATCGTTCGCATGGCGCAGGACTTCTCCCTGCGCCACATGCTGGTTGATGGCCAGGGCAACTTCGGCTCGGTCGACGGCGACAACGCGGCCGCGATGCGGTACACCGAAATCCGCCTGTCGAAGATCGCGCACGAGATGCTGGCCGATATCGACAAGGAGACCGTCGACTTCGGCCCCAACTACGACGGCTCGGAGAAAGAGCCGCTGGTGCTGCCGGCACGTGTGCCCAATCTGCTGGTCAATGGCGCTGCCGGCATCGCGGTGGGCATGGCCACCAACATCCCGCCGCACAACCTGAACGAAGTCGTCGATGCGTGCCTGCACCTGCTGAAGGCGCCCGAGGCGACGATCGACGAGCTGATGGAAATCATCCCGGCACCGGACTTCCCGACCGCCGGCATCATCTATGGCGTGAACGGGGTGCGCGAAGGCTACCGCACCGGTCGCGGCAAGGTGATCATGCGTGCCAAGGTGCACTTCGAGGACATCGATCGCGGCTCGCGCCAGTCGATCATCGTTGACGAGCTCCCTTACCAGGTCAACAAGAAGACGCTGCTCGAGCGCATCGCCGAGCTGGTGCACKAGAAGAAGATCGAGGGCATCAGCCACATCCAGGACGAGTCGGACAAGTCCGGCATGCGGGTGGTGATCGAACTCAAGCGCGGCGAAGTGCCCGAAGTGGTGCTGAACAACCTGTACAAGCAGACTCAGCTGCAGGACACGTTCGGCATCAACATGGTCGCGCTGATCGACGGCCAGCCCAAGCTGTGCAACATCAAGCAGCTGCTCGAGATCTTCCTCGAGCACCGCCGCGAGGTGGTCACCCGCCGCACGGTGTACGAGCTGCGCAGGGCGCGCGAGCGTGGCCACGTGCTGGAAGGCCTGGCCGTTGCGCTGGCCAACATCGACGAGTTCATCGAGCTGATCAAGAACTCGCCGACGCCGCCGGTGGCCAAGACGGCCTTGATGTCCAAGAGCTGGGACTCGTCGCTGGTGCGCGAGATGCTGGCGCGCGCCGAAGGCGACACCCCCGGCGGCCGCGAAGCCTACCGCCCCGAGGGCCTGCCGGCTCACTACGGCATGCAGCCCGATGGTTTGTACCGCCTGTCCGACGACCAGGCCGGCGAAATCCTGCAGATGCGCCTGCAACGCCTGACCGGGCTGGAGCAGGACAAGATCATCGGCGAGTACAAGGAGGTGATGGCGGTCATTGCCGACCTGCTGGACATCCTGGCCAAGCCCGAGCGCGTGACGATCATCATCAGCGGCGAGCTGACCGCGCTGCGGCAAGAGTTCGGCCAGACCAAGGTCGGCGCGCGCCGCTCGGTGGTCGAGCACAACGTGCAGGAACTGGGCACCGAAGACCTGATCACGCCCACCGACATGGTGGTGACGCTCAGCCACACCGGCTACATCAAGAGCCAGCCGCTGGCCGAGTACCGTGCGCAGCGCCGCGGCGGCCGTGGCAAGCAGGCCGCGCAGACCAAGGAAGACGACTGGATCGACCAGCTCTTCATCGCCAACACGCACGACTGGATTCTTTGCTTCAGCAACCGCGGTCGTGTGTACTGGCTGAAGGTATGGGAAGTTCCGCAAGGCGGTCGCGCCTCGCGCGGCAAGCCCATCGTCAACATGTTCCCGCTGCAGCCGGAAGAGAAGATCACCGTCGTGCTGCCGCTGACTGGCGAATTCCGCAGCTTCCCGGCCGATCACTACATCTTCATGTGCACGGCACTCGGCACGGTCAAGAAGACCGCACTCGACGAGTTCAGCAACCCGCGCAAGGCCGGCATTATCTCGGTCGACCTCGACCAGGGCGACCACCTGATCGGCGCCGCGCTGACCGACGGCAAGCACGACGTGATGCTGTTCTCCGACGGCGGCAAGGCAGTGCGCTTCGACGAAGACGATGTGCGCTCGATGGGCCGCAACGCCCGCGGCGTGCGCGGCATGATGCTGGACGACGGCCAATCGGTGATCGCGATGCTGGTCGCCGAAGACGAGACCCAGAGCGTGCTGACCGCGACCGAAAACGGCTTCGGCAAGCGCACCTCGATCGTCGAATACACCCGCCACGGCCGTGGCACCAAGGGCATGATCGCGATCTCGCAAAGCGAGCGCAACGGCAAGGTCGTGGCCGCCACGCTGGTGCGGCCTAACGATGAGATCATGCTGATCACCGACAAGGGTGTGCTGGTGCGCACCCGGGTCAGCGAAATTCGCGAGCTCGGCCGCGCCACGCAGGGCGTGACGCTGATCGCACTCGACGATGGTTCCAAACTCTCCGGTCTGCAGCGCATCGTCGAAAACGATGCCCAGCCCGATATCGACAACGAAGCGGAAGGCGGTTCGCCGTCCAACGAGGAAGGTGACGCATGATGCCCCGTACGATGATCAAGCCGGCGCTGCTGGCCCTGGCGCTCRCCGCCGCCCTGCCGGCGGCCTACGCGCAGTCGAAGAAGGAATTGGCCGCCAAGGTCGTGTCGCTGCAGCTGCCCGCTGTCGACGCCATGGCCGCCGGCATTGCGCGCGACACCGCTGCGCGCCTGATGGACGCCGCCGGCCAGGCCTTGGGCGGCGTGCCCGAGGACAAGCGCGAAGCGCTGGGCAAGCAGGTGCAGGCCGACGTGAAGGCGTTCTACGACGACATCCTGGTCCGCCTGCACGACAGCGGCGTCAAGAATGCGCCGCTGGTGCTGGGCCCGATGCTCGAAGAGAAGTTCAGCGAAGACGAGCTGAAGCAGATCGCCGTCTGGCTCGATTCGCCGGCCGCGAAGAAATTCCAGCAGATCGGCGGTGAGATGCAATCGCAGATGTCGCGCAAGCTGGTGGACGACACCCGCCCCGCCATCGAGCCGAAGCTGAAGACGTTGGAGCAGACGCTGCAGAAGCGCTTCGCCCAATTCGCCCCCGCCGGCGCCGCCAGCGCCCCTGGCCCCGCCGCTTCCGGCGCGAAGCCGGCCTCTGCCCCCGCCAAGAAGAAGTAAGTCCGAAAAGCACGTCCGCATGCCCGCAGCGCCACAACGCCCGTTCAATTTCTCCGCCGGTCCTGCCACGCTGCCCGAGCCGGTGCTGCGTCAGGCGGCCGAAGAAATGCTGGACTGGCATGGGTCGGGCATGGGCGTGATGGAGATGAGCCACCGCGGCAAGGAGTTCATCAGCATCTACGAAGATGCCGTGAGCACCTTGCGCGAGTTGCTCGCGGTGCCGCCGAATTTCCACATCCTGTTCATGCAGGGTGGTGGCCTGGGCGAAAACGCGATCGTGCCGATGAACCTGGCCGGCGCCACGCCAGGCGGCATGGTCGACGTGGTGGTCACCGGCTCGTGGAGCCAGAAGTCGCTGAAGGAAGCGCAGCGCTACGCCGATGCACGCGCCGCGGCGAGCAACGAGGGCGATGGCCGCACTGCGCTGCCGCCGCCCGCATCGTGGGCCTTGCGCGAAGGCGCAGCCTACGTGCACGTGTGCTCGAACGAGACCATCGACGGCCTTGAGATGGCCATGCTGCCGGACCTGGCCGCGCTCGGTTGCCGAGCCCCGCTGGTGGCCGACTGCTCCTCGCACATCCTGTCGCGCCAGATCGATTGGTCGCGCGTCGGCGTCGCCTTTGCCGGCGCCCAGAAGAACATCGGCCCGGCCGGCCTGACGCTGGTCTTCGTGCGCGACGACCTGCTCGGCCGCGCACTGCCGATCTGCCCTTCCGCCTTCGACTACTCGGTGGTCGCGGCCAATGGCTCGATGTACAACACGCCGCCGACCTACGCGATCTACATCGCCGGCCTGGTCTTCCAGTGGGTCAAGGCCCAGGGCGGCGTGGCCGAGATGGACCGGCGCGCAGCAGAAAAGTCGGCGCTGCTGTACAACTACCTCGACAACTGCGGCGGCTTCTACCGCAACCGCATCGCGAAGGACGCCCGTTCACGCATGAACGTGCCCTTCTTCCTCACCAACGAAACCCTCAACGACGCCTTCCTGGCCGGTGCACGCGAAGCCGGTTTGTTGCAGCTCAAGGGCCACAAGTCCGTGGGCGGCATGCGGGCCTCCCTCTACAACGCCATGCCGCTGGCCGGGGTGCAGACCCTGGTCGGCTACATGAAGGACTTCGCCCGTCGCCATGGCTGACCCCGCTGCCCCCAACATCCAACCCGATCTGCTGGCGCTGCGCGAGCAGATCGACACGCTGGACCGCGAACTGCTGGCGTTGCTGAACCGCCGCGCCGGCTTGGCGCTGGCCGTTGGCGACCTGAAGAAGAAGGAAGGCTCGGTCGTCTTCCGGCCCGAGCGCGAAGCGCAGGTGATCGACGGCCTGAAGTCAGCCAATCCGGGCCCGCTGGGCACCGACAGCGTGGCGCCGATCTGGCGCGAGATCATGTCGGCCTGCCGCGCGCTTGAAACGCCGACGCGCGTGGCCTACCTCGGCCCAGCCGGCACTTTCAGCGAAGAGGCCGCACTCGGCTTCTTCGGCTCGTCGATCGTGCGCGTGCTTTGCGCGAGCATCGACGAGGTCTTCTCGATGACCGCCGCCGGCGCGGCCGATTTCGGCGTCGTGCCGGTCGAAAATTCGAACGAAGGCGTGGTCRCTCGTTCACTCGACATCCTGCTGACCACCCCGCTGTTCATCATTGGCGAGACCAGCCTGTT
>NZ_JBFUGE010000411.1:0-5328 GCF_056403075.1 Ideonella sp. P3_A4
GCGCCAAGGCGTGCCGATCGTCGCGTTGAAGACCGGCGCGTCCGCGCTCGGCGCGCAATTGGCCGGCAGTCACACCCGTGCGCTCACCGGGCCGGATCGCCTAGTCGACGCACTATTCGACCGTGTCGGAATCGCACGCGTCGCCGACCTGCCGCTCTTCCTGGAAACGCTGAAGCTGCTGCACGTGTGCGGTCCGCTGGCGGGCACGGCCATCGGCTCGCTCAGTTGCTCGGGYGGCGAAGCATCGTTGGTCGCCGATCTTGGTGAACGTGCCGGCCTGCAGTTCCCACCGCTGCCCCCGGCCGTGCAGCAACAACTGCACGAAGTTCTCGGGCCGCAGGTGCCGCTGGCCAATCCGCTGGACTATCACACCTACATCTGGGCCAGTGTGCCGGCGCTGACGCGCTGCTTCGCGGCGATGCGGCAAGCGCCGACAGCTGCGTCGCTGCTGGTGCTCGACTTTCCGAATGTCGCGGCCGACGGCAGCGACATGACCGACAGCCTCGCGCCCGGCTGGGCCGAGTCGCTGGACGCTTACCTCGCGGCGCGCGGCACCGGTGACATGCCTGCCGTGCTCGTCAGCACGCTGGCCGAGCTGATGCCCGCCAGCGCAGCCGAACGTGCGCTCGCTGCCGGCGTCGCACCGATGCAGGGACTGGCCGACTGTCTACAGGCGTTGGCTGCCGCGTCCTTCATCGGCCGCCGCCGGAGCGAGCGGACAAGCTTGCGACCGGTCGCGTCGCCAGTCCCCGTTGAAGACGGCGTTGTGCTCACGCTCGATGAAGCCGAAGCGAAAGCCATGTTGTCCGCAGCGGGCGTGCCGGTGCCGGCCCACCGCGCGGTCACGACAGCGAACAAGGCTGTCGCCGCAGCCCATGTCATCGGCTTCCCCGTCGTCGTCAAGACGGTAGCCAGCGGGCTGCTGCACAAGAGCGAAGTCGGCGCGGTGCGGTTGAACCTGCGCGACGCCGAGGCGGTCTGCCAAGCCGTGGCGACGATGCCCGGCCCATGGCTGGTCGAGGCGATGGCCACCGGCGGCGTCGCCGAGTTGCTGGTCGGCATCACCCACGATCCGCAGTTCGGCCTCGCATTGACGCTGGGCGCCGGCGGCGTCTGGGTCGAGCTGTTCGGCGACACCCGCACGCTGCTGCTGCCGGCTCAGCGCCACGAAATCGAGCAGGCGCTGAAGAGCCTGCGTTGCGCGCCGCTGCTGGCCGGCTACCGCGGCAAGCCGCCGGCCGACATGCCGGCGCTGCTGGATGCGATCGAGGCCACGCTGCGCTTCGCCGAGCAGCACGCCGGCCAGCTGCATGAACTCGAGATCAACCCCTTGATCGCGCTGCCCTGTGGCGCGGTCGCTGTCGACGCGGTCGTGCGCCTGGCCGACCGACCTGTCCCCACCGCCACGCCATGACCTACGCCACCAAGAAACCCAACACCCACACGCTGCGCGCCAGTTGCCCCGCGGCCACCGGCATCATCGCCGCGGTGACCAGCCACCTGGCCGGCCGCGGCCACTACATCAGCGAACTGTCGTCCTACGACGACGAAGAGACGCAGCGCTTTTTCATGCGCTGCAGCTTCCAGGTCGACGGCGACCACGGCGACGAACGCACGATCCTCGGCCCCTACTTCGCGAGCGTGGCCGACCGCTTTGGCATGCACTGGGAGGTCAGCCGCGCCGACCGGCCCAAACGGGTGCTGCTGATGGTGTCCAAGCACGACCACTGCCTGCGCGACCTGCTGTACCGCTGGGAATCGGGCGAACTGAACATGGACATCATGGCGGTCGTCTCGAACCACGACACGCTGGAGCCGATGGCCGCGCGCCACGGCATCCCGTTCCACCACCTGCCGATCACGCCCGACAACAAGGCCGCGCAAGAGAACACGCTGCGCATGCTGGTCAACGACCTGCGCGTCGAGCTGGTGGTGCTGGCGCGCTACATGCAAATCCTGTCGGACACGCTGTCGAACGAATGGCGCGGCCGCTGCATCAACATCCACCACTCGTTCCTGCCCGGCTTCAAGGGCGGCTCACCTTACGCCCAGGCCCACAGCCGCGGCGTCAAGCTGATGGGCGCCACGGCGCACTACGTGACCGGCGACCTCGACGAAGGCCCGATCATCGAGCAGGACGTTCGCCGCATCGACCACCGCTATTCAGTCGCCGAGATGCAAGCCATGGGCCGAGATGTCGAGAGCCATGTGCTGTCGAACGCGGTGCGCATGCACCTGGAAGATCGGATCTTTATGGATGGGAACAAGACGATTGTGTTCGGGTAAGGATCAGATGCAGCGCCGATGTCGTGCGCACCGGCGTGCATGGTGTCGATCCCCCATGCACGCCCCCGCAACGAGGACCACGAGAACCACTTGCGAAGCGACGGCCTTGAACCGACGCTTCACTCTCGGCACGTGAACCCATCCATCGAATCGCCAAGCCCGATCAACCGCTGGCGAGATGGTCAACGGGCACTTCAGGCGATCACATTGGAAACGCGAAGGAAGCTGCCGTTGGAGATCTGCAGGAAGTCGCCGCGGCTGCTGCTGCGCACGGCCACAAAGATCTTTTCGCCTGCCAGCAGAACGACCGGGCCCGAATTGAGGTAGCACCATGCATCCTGGTTGTTGCCGGCGCTCTCGACGGCCGACTCCGCCAGCAGGTTCATGGTCCCACTCGGGATGGCGACCGCCTTGGCACCGTAGCGGTTCTCCACCATCACTCGCGCGACACCCGGCGCCACGATGCGCGCCGAGATCTGCACGGCGGCGTTCTTCTTTTCGCCCAGGATGGCATCCGTCAGGCTGGTGTGGCTGACCCGCACCAGGTCGCCCACCGCGGGATCGAAACTGCTGGAAGGCAGCGGCACGTCGGTATAGGTCATGCCTCCCGCAGCGACGGTCCCGGGCTCCCACGTGACAGTGGTGCGCGCGGCCTTCGGCACGCTCGAACCGGGCGTGTCGCACGCCGCCATCCGGTCGTACCGGCTCGTGTCGGGGATCGCAGTGACCTCGCCTTGGGTGTAGACCGGCGGCTTCACGCCCGCCCTCGCGCGCAGGATCATCAGCTTGCGCGAGTCGACGTCGTACCCGTCCTGCCCCGACCCCCGCGACTGCGCAGGCCAGTCCATGTTGGCGGTCATGTGGTACAGGTCGTCCTTCAACACGGTGATGACGCCGTCCCCCGTCATCGCGTACTTCCCACCGTTGGACTCGTCGAAGATGTTCTTCGTGAGCGGGATCATGAAAAGGCGATCGTCCGGGATGCGGATCACACCGYATTCCTCGACATGGTCGGTCGGGGTGTAGGTGAAGTAGCCGCGCTGGATGCCGCGCATGCCGCCAGGGACAAAGTGCTCGGGCTGGGCGCCCCCGAGTGCCTGCCGGTTCGATCGTGCATTCGCCGCAAGCGGCATCGCCAAGGCTGCCGCGGCAGCTGTCAGTATCGTTCGACGGTTAGTCATGGTTAGCTTTCCTCGTTGGACATCAGCGCGCGTCATGCGAATGACGTGGCGTTGAAAAGTTGGATTTCGTGAGCACTCAATGAAGAAGACGCGAAAGAAGCGGCAACGAAGACATTTCAAACTAGGGGGTATGTAAATATCGAGTTATGTCGTCGGTTTAGGCGTCGTGCGCCAGGCTTCGGGAGGCCAACCTGTTCTTCGACGTCGTGGCCAAGCACCATGAGCGCAGGAGCGTGGTGCTCACGAGCCACTTGCCGTTCACGCTCGACATCCGCGATCCACCGCCGACGCGGGGCGGTCAATGGATGAGAAAGGCGTGCGACTATTCCCACGTGAACAGTTCATCCAACCTTTCCCGCGCGGCTTGCGCGCGCTGCCTGCGCCCGCAGGCGACCTGCCTGTGCGCGCTGGCACGGCCGACCGCCCACCGCACCGAGGTGCTGGTGCTGCAGCACCCGCAGGAACAGCGCCAGGCGAAGAACAGCGTGGCGCTGCTGCGTCTGTCTCTGGCGCACTGCGAGGTGGTCGTCGGCGAGCACTTCGCCCCCGAAGCGCTGCAGGCACTGCTGCATCGCCCCGGGCGGGACACGCGGCTGCTGTACCCCGACGCGCCAGCCGCGCCCGCGCCGTCGGCCTCGGGGAGGACGGCGGGCGCGCCCCTGCGGCTTGTGGTGCTCGACGCGACGTGGCGCAAGAGCCTGCGGATGCTGCTCGAGCACCCGGCCCTGGTCGCGCTGCCGCGGCTGTCGCTGGACGCGCCGGCGCCGACCCGCTACCGCGCGATCCGCGCGGCGCGGCGGGCCGACCAGGTCTCGACGCTGGAAGCCACCGTGCAGGCGCTGGCGATGCTGGAGGGCCCGAGCTTCGACGCCGCGCCGCTGCTCGACGCCTTCGGCCGCTTCGTCGCCGGCGTGGCGGCCCGGCAGCGGCCTCAGGCGCCGTCGGGCCCGGCGCAGCCCGATGCCGGCGCCCCGGTCAGCTCAAACGGCGAAACCYGATCACTTCTCGAAGCTGAGGACGAAGTTCGGGCCGCGGTCGTCGATCTGTCCGTTTTCCAGCAGCACCTTGTTGCCRTCTACCGTGTCGGCCAGGTGGCCGCAGCCGCCGTACCTCTGGTCCGTCAGCACATTGCGCTCCCAACCGATGCCGCTCTTGCTGGACTTGTAGACGACGTCGGGCGCCTTGTCCTGCAAGGTCTTGTCGCAGGCGGCGTCTTTGAGCGCCACGTAGATGTCGGGCCGGCCGTCGCCACCGAATTCGCCGACTGTCAGCGAGGTGCCGATGCCGGGCAGCTTGTCGCTGAAATCGGCACGCTCGAACCAAGGCGCCTTGCCGATGTTGAACCAGATTTCAAGCACCGATTTGTCCCGGATCAGCAGCAGGTCATCGCGACCGTCACCGTTCATGTCGTGCAGTTTGGCAGCGTTCCACTGCCCCACCAGGGCCGCCGGGAAGATCTCTTTGAAATCGCCCTTGCGGTCGTTGAGGTAGATATGGCCTGCGTGCTTCTCGTGGCAGACCAGCACATCGTCCCATCCGTCGTGGTCGATGTCACCCTTGGCCGCGCACTGTGCGCCGCGATCGCCGGTGGCCTGCGTCACCTTCTCGACAAAGTGCGTGCCCCCTTGATTGATGAACATGCGGCTGATGTTCGGCTGGCCATCGTCGCGCAGCCTGGGGAAGTTCGTCATGTAGACGTCGGGAAAGCCGTCATGGTTGAAATCCATGAAGACCGGGATGYGAGCGCTGCCATAAGGATCCTCCGCACCGTGGTTCGCAGCCTTGGTGAAGGTGCCATCGGCGTTCTGCATCCACAGCTCGTTCAACCCGGTGCCGGTGCCCTTGTCGGCGCCTACTGCAC
>NZ_JBFUGE010000412.1:0-5325 GCF_056403075.1 Ideonella sp. P3_A4
CCCCGGAAACGCCCTTGGTTCTCGGAGGTGGGCAGTGTTTCGAACGAGATGGCGCCATCACGGGACAGCCGCGCCGCTTCGTCATTCGTCAGCGGGACGTCGAGCACGAAGCCGCCCGCGGTATCGGTCGGTGGCAACGTGACGACTCGTCCGCCGATCGACACGGAAACGCGAACGCCGCTGACGCTGTCGGACACGAAGTGGCCCGCACGTTCTCGGTAGACCGGGTCCGTTCGAAGAGCCCCCATGACCGGCGCCAGCGCATCGATGACCGCCTGGCGCCGGGAACTGCCGGCCGCTGACTCGAAGACGCGGCCTTGAATGACCACTGTCCATTGGTTCGCGCCGGAAACCGAGGCAATGGAGGGAGCGAACAAGACCTGCTGACCACGCTCCAGGTCTTGGGCCGTTGCGTGGCCGGCCACGCATGCGAAAGACAGGACCGCGCAAAGGCGCCGCACGCGTCTGACCTCTGCCGCGACGAGGGCTGGCCACGTTCTCATGGTGTCCTTTGGAGAGACGGCGATGTGTCGACCTTCAGTTCACCACCGGTTGTCCCAACGCCCGCAATGTGTCCCGCACAAACTGCGCCCGCTCGCGCGGCTCGGCGATTTCGCGTTCGATGCGCAGCTTGTCGTTGCCGGCGAGCTTGATGTGGCGGTTCTTCTGCACCAGCTCGATGATGCGCATCGAGTCGATCGGTGGGTTGGGGCGGAAGGTGATGTTCATCAGGCGCGGGCCGGCGTCGATCTTCTGCACGCCGTAGGGCTTGGCGAGGATGCGCAGGCGGTGCGTGTCGAACAGCGTCTGGCCTTGCGTGGGCAGCTTGCCGAATCGGTCGGTGACCTCTTCGAGCAATGCGTCCAGGTGCTCGGCGCGATCGGCGGTGGCCAGGCGCTTGTACAGGCTCAGGCGCATGTGCACGTCGCCGCAGTAGGCGTCGGGCAGCAGCGCGGGGGCGTGCAGGTTGATCTCGGTGGCGCTGCCGAAGACCCCGCTGGTGGGTGACAGCAGGTCGGGTTCCTGGCCGTTCTTCAGTGCGCGCACGGCTTCGCTCAGCATGTCGTTGTAGAGCTGGAAGCCGACTTCCATCATGTTGCCGCTCTGGTTGTCGCCCAGCACTTCGCCGGCGCCGCGGATCTCGAGGTCGTGCATCGCGAGGTAGAAGCCCGAGCCGAGTTCTTCCATTTCCTGGATGGCTTCGAGCCGTTGGGCAGCCTGCTTGGTCAGACCCTCGACATCGGGCACCAGCAGGTAGGCGTAGGCCTGGTGGTGGCTGCGGCCGACGCGGCCGCGCAGCTGGTGCAGCTGCGCCAGGCCGAACTTGTCGGCTCTGGAAATGACGATGGTGTTGGCGCTCGGCACGTCGATGCCGGTCTCGATGATGGTCGAGCACAGCAGCAGGTTGTGGCGCTGGGCCACGAAGTCGCGCATCACGCGCTCCAGCTCGCGCTCGGGCATCTGGCCGTGGGCGACAGCGATGCGCGCCTCGGGGATCAGCTCCTGCAACTTCTGGCGCCGGTTCTCGATCGTCTCGACCTCGTTGTGCAGGAAGTAGACCTGGCCGCCGCGCTTCAGCTCGCGCAGAACCGCCTCGCGGATCGTGCCGGTGCCTTCGTTGCGCACGAAGGTCTTGATCGCCAGACGGCGCTGCGGCGCGGTGGCGATCACGCTCAGGTCGCGCAGGCCTTCGAGTGCCATGCCCAAGGTGCGGGGGATGGGTGTCGCGGTCAGCGTCAATACGTCGACCTCGGCGCGCATGGCCTTGATCGCCTCTTTGTGGCGCACACCGAAGCGGTGTTCCTCGTCGATGATCAGCAGGCCCAGGCGCTTGAACTTGACGTCCTTGCTGAGCAGCTTGTGCGTGCCGACGACGATGTCCACCGTGCCAGCTTCCATGCCGTCGAGTGCGGCCTGCACTTCCTTGGTGGTGCGAAAGCGGCTCAACTCAGCCACCTTGATCGGCCACTTGCCGAAACGGTCGGACAGCGTCTGGAAGTGTTGCTCGGCCAGCAGCGTGGTGGGTGCCAGCAGGGCGACCTGCTTGCCGCCGTGCACAGCGACGAAGGCCGCACGCAACGCGACCTCGGTCTTGCCGAAACCCACGTCGCCGCAGACCAGGCGGTCCATCGGCTTGGGGCTGATCATGTCCTGGATCACGGCGTGGATCGCAGCGCGCTGGTCGGGCGTTTCTTCGAAGCCGAAGCTGGCGGCAAAGGCTTCGTAGTCGTGCGGGGAGAAGCGGTGGGCCAGGCCTTCGCGTGCAGCGCGAAGTGCGTAGAGGTTCAGCAACTCGGCGGCGGTGTCGCGCACCTGCTCGGCGGCCTTGCGGCGGGCCTTGTCCCACTGGTTCGAGCCCAGCTTGTGCAGCGGCGCTTCTTCGGCACTGACGCCGGTGTAGCGGCTGATCATGTGCAACTGCGCGACCGGCACGTACAGCGTCGCCTTGTCGGCATAGGTCAGGTGCAGGAACTCGGAAGGGCCGTCACCCAGGTCGATGTGGATCAGCCCCTGGTAGCGGCCGATGCCGTGGCTGGCGTGCACCACCGGGTCGCCGATCTTCAGCTCCGACAGGTCCTTGATCAGTGCGTCGACGCTGCTGGTCTGTTCCTGCTTGCGGCGCCGGCGCGTGCTGGGGGCGCTGGCGAAGAGCTCGGTTTCGGTGACGAACTGGATCGCGCGGTTCGCGTCTGGCTCGTGCCAGAAGAAGCCCGAGGCCAGCGGCGCGGCGGTGATCGCGACCTTCTCGCTGCCGGCTTCGAACTCGGCGAGCGTGCCGACGCTTGGCACGTCGATCTTGTGGTCGCGCAGCAGCTCGAGCAGGCTTTCGCGGCGGCCTTCGCTTTCGGCGACCAGCAGCACGCGGTGTGGGGTGGTGTCGAGGTGCTTTTCCAGGGACGACAGCGGCTCTGTGGCGCTGCGGTCGGTGGACACATCGGGCAGCGGGCGCACCCAGTCCACCGGCTCGTTGCCACGCAGGCTGAGCGTGGCGTGGCTCGCGATGCGGGTGAAGAAGTCTTCGATGCGCAGGAACACGCCCTCGGGCGGCAGGATGGGCCGGTCCGGGTCGTGCTGCAGGAAGCGATGCCGCTCGCGCGTGTCGGCCCAGAAGCGCTGCAGCGCGTCGTCCACCTCACCGTGCAGCGTGAGCATCGCGTCGGCCGCGAAGTAGTCGAAGATCGTCGCTGGCTCGTCGAAGAACAGCGGCAGGTAGTACTCGATGCCCGCCGTCGCAATGCCCTGCGCGATGTCTTTGTAGATGCGCGACTTGGTCGGGTCGCCCTCGAGCTTTTCGCGCCAGCGCTGGCGAAACTTGGTGCGCGCCGCGTCGTCCATCGGGAACTCGCGGCCGGGCAGCAAGCGCACTTCGGGTACCGGATAGAGGCTGCGCTGCGAATCGGGGTCGAAGGTGCGGATCGAGTCGATCTCGTTGTCGAACAGGTCGACGCGGTAGGGCACCGGTGAGCCCATCGGAAAGAGGTCGATCAGGCCGCCGCGCACCGCGTATTCGCCGGGTGAGACGACCTGGCTGACGTRGCTGTAGCCGGCCAGCGTCAACTGGCTCTTGAAGGCCGCTTCGTCGAGCTTGGCTTTTTGCTTGAACTGGAAGGTCGTGCCGGCCAGGAACGATGGCGGCGCGATGCGTGTCAGCGCGGTGGTGGCAGGCAGCAGCACCACGTCGACCTCGCGCTGGTGGATGCGCCACAGCGTGGCCAGCCGCTCGGAGATCAGGTCCTGGTGGGGGCTGAAGGTGTCGTAGGGCAGCGTTTCCCAATCGGGGAACACGGCCACCCGCAGGCCCGGCGCGAAGAAGGGCAGTTCGTCGGCCAGGCGCTGGGCATCGCCCGGCTCGGCGGTGACGATGGCGAGCAGGCGCTGTTCGGCCACGCGGGCTTGCGCCAGCCGCGCCAGCAGCAGCGCGTCGGCCGAGCCGGTGGGGCGGGGCAGGGTGAACCGTTTGCCGGGGGCGATGGATGGAAGCTGCATGAGGCCTGGTTTATGACGACGGATCGCTGCAGGGCCGCCCGAAGGCGATCGCTCCCCCTCGGGGGGACCGACGCCGAAAGCGGCGTAGGGGGCACGTGACTCAAAGCAATACACCCCGCGGCGACTGAATCGGCGAGGGGCAGGGGTGCGCCACACGGCGCAGTGAGGGGCGATTCTAGAATCGCCCCATGATCATTGAAGCCGCCGGCACCATGCCCCGCTGTTATGCATTGGTACCTTGCGCCGGCGTCGGTGCCCGCTCGGGCGCCGCAGGGCCCAAACAGTACGAGCCGGTGGCCGGCCAAGCCATGGTGGCCCACACGCTGGCCACGTTGGCCCAAGTGCCGCGCCTGGCCGCGACCTTGGTCGTGTTGGCCCCTGACGATGAGCGTTTCGACAGCCTGATGCCGGGCTTTGCCGGCGAGCGCGGGTGGGTCGAGCGCTGCGGCGGCGCCACGCGCGCCGAGACCGTCGCCAACGGCTTGGTGGCCCTGTGCGAGCGCGGCGCACAGCCGCAAGACTGGGTGCTGGTGCACGACGCGGCGCGCTGCCTGATCCGCCCCGAGTGGGTCGACCGGCTGATCGACGCCTGCATGGACGACGAGGTAGGCGGCCTGCTGGCGCTGCCGGTGGCCGACACCTTGAAGGCCGAGAGCGAGGGCCGCGTGCTGGGCACGGTGGACCGAAATGGCAAATGGGCCGCGCAGACGCCGCAAATGTTTCGCCTGGGCCTGCTGGCACCGGCCTTGGCGCACGCCGGCGCTGGCGTGACCGACGAAGCCAGTGCTGTCGAAGCACTGGGTCACGCGCCGAAGCTGGTGCGCGGCGAGTGGGAAAACTTCAAGCTCACCTGGCCGGGTGACTTTCAATTGGCCGAGCGACTGCTGGCCACCAAGGACGCATGACGATGACGAACTCCACCGCCGCTTTGTTGCCCGCCTTGCGGATCGGTGAAGGCTGGGACACCCATGCGCTGGTCGTCGGGCGCCAGCTGGTGTTGGGCGGCGTGACGATCCCGCACACGCATGGCCTGCTCGGCCATTCGGATGCCGATGCACTGCTGCACGCGATCACCGACGCGGTGCTGGGCGGCGCCGGACTGGGTGACATCGGTCGCCATTTCCCCGACACCGCGGCCGAGTTCAAGGGCGCCGATTCATTTGTGCTGCTGGCCGAGGCCGCGCGCCGCGTGCGCGCTGTGGGCTGGGCCGTGGTCAACGTCGACTGCACCATCGTCGCGCAGGCGCCGAAGATGGCGCCGCACATCCCGGCGATGTGCTTGCGCATTGCCGAGGCGCTGGGCGTGGCGGCTGACCAAGTCAACGTCAAGGCCAAGAC
>NZ_JBFUGE010000413.1:0-5304 GCF_056403075.1 Ideonella sp. P3_A4
GGCCGAGCCGCTGGAGCGGGCACTGGCGGCGGTGCGTGCGGCGCGCGGCGCCGACGAGCGAAGGGCCGCTCCCGAGCTCCTCGCCCCCCTCGGGGGGCGGGTCGTCGCCAGCGACGACTCTGGGGGCGCTGTTCATGCGCCACTGATCCACTTCAGCCCGACCGGCCGGCGCATCGACCAGGCTTTGCTGCGCGAAATGGCCACCGGCCCCGGCGCGGTGCTGTTGTGTGGCCGTTACGAAGGCATCGACCAGCGTTTCCTTGACCGCCATGTCGACCTGGAACTTAGCCTGGGAGACTTCGTACTGTCCGGTGGCGAGCTGCCGGCGCTGGCCCTGCTGGACGGCATCGCCCGCCTGCAGGAGGGGGTGCTGTCGGACGCCCGCTCGCACCAGCAGGACAGTTTCGAAGACGGCCTGCTCGACTGCCCGCACTACAGCCGGCCGGAGCTGCTGGACAGTGCCGAGGGTCCGCTGCCGGTGCCGCCAGTGCTGCTGTCCGGCCACCATGCCGACATCGCCCGCTGGCGCCGCGAGCGCTCGCTGGAGCTGACCGCCAGCCGTCGGCCCGATCTGATCGCAGCGGCGCGCGCCGCTGGGCGCCTGAGCAAGGCCGACGAGCGCTTTCTGGCGCTACTGCCGCCGGCCGTTTCAACTGCGATATAATCAAAGGCTTTTCGATCCTCTGCCGGGCAGAGTCGACCCCGAGTTGCCGTGTGAACAGTCGTTCATAAGGTGTTTCAAGGGTGTCGCCCACTCATTCCAAGCGCGCCGGTACGATCATTTTGGAGAACCCTGTGGACCTGATCCAGACCCTTGAGCAAGAAGAAATTGCTCGCCTGAACAAGACGATTCCGCCGTTTGCCCCTGGCGACACCGTGATCGTCAGCGTGAACGTCGTCGAAGGCACCCGCAAGCGCGTGCAGGCCTACGAAGGCGTCGTGATTGCCAAGCGCAACCGCGGCCTGAATTCCAGCTTCATCGTTCGCAAGATCTCGAGCGGCGAAGGCGTGGAACGTACCTTCCAGCTGTACAGCCCGCTGATCGCTTCGATCGAAGTCAAGCGCCGCGGCGATGTCCGTCGCGCCAAGCTGTACTACCTGCGTGAGCGTTCCGGCAAGTCGGCACGTATCAAGGAGAAGCTGGCCTGACCTTCGGTCAGCTTGCCGCGTAGCGGCAAGTCGCGCGAAAGCGCGAAGCCAGCTTTCGACGAAGTCAAAAGTTGGCCCACTTTCAAAGCCGCCCTTGAGGCGGCTTTTTGCTTCCTGGCGTAAGCTCGCCCGCCATGCCTTCTGACGAGCCGCCCATTTCCGCCCGCCCGAGCCGGCCGGTGCTTCGCGACCCGCACATGATCCCGGTCGTCGGCCACGACAGCCACCTGCCGCCTGTCGTCGCCGAGCGATTGCAGCCCGATGCCTTGCGCGAGCGATTGGCGCGTCTCGGTGATTGGCAGTCGCCGATTGGTGGCGACGGTGCCCGCCCAGACTTCAGCGACCGCCAAGCCACGGCCGCCTCGGTGCTGGTGCCGCTGGTGCAGCGTCCGGGCGAGTTGCACGTGTTGCTGACCCGCCGCACCGACCACCTGCACGACCACGCCGGCCAGATCAGCTTTCCCGGCGGCCGCGCCGAGCCCAGCGATGCCGACGCGGTAGCCACCGCACTGCGCGAGGCCGAAGAAGAGGTCGGCCTGAAGCACGAGATGGTCGAGGTCATTGGCCAGTTGCCTGTCTACACGACCGTGACCCGCTTCGTCGTCACGCCGGTGGTCGGGTTGGTCCGCCCCGACTACATCCTCGCCCTCGACAGCTTCGAGGTTGCCGAAGCGTTCGAAGTGCCGCTGCATTTCCTGATGAACCCGGCCAACCACCAGCACCACGAGTTCGAGTTCGGTGGTGCGCGCCGCCGATTTCTGTCGATGCCCTGGCGTCCGGGCCACGGTGATCCACGCGAATACTTCGTCTGGGGCGCCACAGCGGCGATGTTGCGTAACCTCTACCACCTGCTTTCGGACTGACCCTCTGGGTATCATCCTCGGCGATGAGTTTCTTCGCCGTTCTCTTTGCGCTGTTGATCGAGCAGGTCAAGCCGCTGCCGCGTGACAACTGGGTGCACGACACGCTGGCCGACTGGGTCGGTTGGACGGGCCGCAACTTCGACGCTGGCAAGCCGCAGCATGCGCGCGTGGTCTGGTTCGTCACCGTTGTCGTGCCGGCACTGTTGGCGTGGGCGATCCACTTCGGCATTGCCCATTTCAGCGTCATCGCGGCGCTGCTGTTCGACGTCGCGATCGTCTACCTGACGCTCGGGTTTCGCCAGTTCAGCCACTACTTCACCGACATCCGCGAGGCGCTGGAGCGCGGCGATGAAGACCAGGCGCGCCGGCTGCTGGCCGAATGGCGCCATCTGGACGCCAGTGAGCTGCCGCGCACCGAACTGCTGCGCCACGTGCTCGAACACGCGCTGCTGGCTGCGCATCGACACGTTTTCGGTGTTTTCTTTTGCTACGTGGTGTTGGCTGCACTGGGCCTGGGCCCGGCCGGCGCAGTAGCCTACCGGATGGCCGAATTTGCCAGCCGCTACTGGGCCTTCAGGAGCCGCTCGCTGGGTGTCGCGGTGAACGAGAACCTGAAGGACCTGTCGCAGCGCGCCTTCAGCGTGATCGACCATGTGCCGGCGCGTTTGACCGCGTTCGGCTTCGCGGTGGTCGGCAACTTCGAAGAGGCCGTTGCCGGCTGGCGGCGCGACGCCGAACTCTGGAAGCACGCCAACGAAGGGATCATCCTCGCGGCCGCCGCGGGCGCGGTCGGCGTTCAACTGGGCGGCGGTGCAGCGCCGGGCATCACGCCCGATCGCTCGAAGACCTTCGCCCAAGGCGGCGACGCCGAGGCCGCTGAAGCCGCTGGCTCGACGCCCGGTATCCCGCCTCAGCTGGGTCACCTGGGCAGCGTTGTCGGGCTGGTCTGGCGCTCGATGGTGCTGTGGATGCTGCTGCTGGCGCTGATGAAGCTGGCAAACCTGCTTGGCTAGCCAAGAAGAACGCAAGAGCTAACCCTTGCGCTGCCCTTGTTCCAGCTCGTCCCACAGCCCTTCGTACAAGCGCACACGCGTCGGCGCGATCTCGCCGCGCTCGGCGGCCGCGCGTACGCCACAGCCGGGCTCGTGGCGGTGGGTGCAGTTGTAGAAGCGGCAGTGACCCAGGTGGGCACGGATGTCCGGCATCAGCTCGGCCAGCCGCTGCGGCGTGACATGCATCAGGCCGAATTCCTGGAAGCCGGGTGAGTCGAGCAGGGCACCGGTTCGGGTGTCGTCCAGCCAATACCAGGTGGTCGTGGTGGTCGTGTGCCGGCCGGCATTCAGCGCCTGCGAGATTTCGCCCACCTGCGCATCGGCGCGCGGCACGATCAGGTTGATCAGCGTGCTCTTGCCCATGCCGCTGGGGCCCAGCACCAGCGTGGCTTTGCCGGCGAACAGCGGCGCCAACGCGGCGCGCGCCGCGTCGGGTGCGGTCTTCAATGCCGCCTCGATGACCGGGATGCCCATCGCGCGGTAGGGCTGCAGGCGCTCGCGGGCCAGCGCGGCGACGGGCAGGTCGATCTTGTTCAGCAGCAGCGCGCTGGCAATGCCGGCATCTTCAGCAGCGATCAGCGCTCGTGTCAGCTGCGATTCGCTGAACATCGGCTCGCCGGACAGCACCACCAGCAGCAGGTCAATGTTGGCGGCGAAGGACTTGGTGCGCCACTCGTCTTGCCGCGCCAGCAGATTGCGGCGTGGCTCCAGCGCCTCGATCACCGCCTCATCGCCCGAGACCTGCCAGCGCACCCGGTCGCCGACGACGCATTGGCTTTTCTTGCCGCGGGGATGGCCGATCAGGCGTCGGCCTTCTGGCGTTTCGATCATCACGTGGCGGCCATGGGCACCGACGACCAGCCCGATGTCGAGTTCCGCGAATTTGCTCATCGTGCGCCTAGTGTCCTGTCCCGCAAATAACTGCCATTGAGATTCAACCAGATGGTGATGATCGTGCGTTCGGACGGCTGGGCAGATACCGAGCGTATCTGCCCTGATGGCCGGGCGCGCGAGCGCGCCATCTGGTCGAACCCGAAGGGCGGGCCGAAATGGGGCGCTCGCAGCGCCGCCAAGCCGGGCAGATACCRCCCGGTATCTGCCCGGCTCGTCGWCTCGCGATCATCCCCATTGCGGCCCGTCGCAATGRCAGCTATTTGCGGGACAGGACACTGGAATGGCGCGGCCGAGCGGCGCTCAAGTCTGCAACGCGGCCAAGCGTTCGCTGGCCGGTGGGTGCGAGTAGTAGAAGCGGGCGTACACCGGGTCCGGTGTCAGCGTGCTGCCGTTGTCTTCATGCAGTTTCAGCAGCGCCGAAGCGAGATCGGCGCCGTCGGTCTGGGCACGGGCGTAAGCGTCTGCCTCGAACTCGGCGCGGYGCGACCAGCGTGCCGACAGCGGCGAGGCGAAGAACAGGAACGGTGGCGCTGCCAGCATGAACAGCAGCAGTGCCAACGCATCGTTCGCGGCTCGCAGGTTGGGCTCGACGCCCAGGCCGACAAAGAACGCCGGCTGGCGCGCCAGCCAGCCCAGCAAGGCCATCGCCAGCAGGCCCACGCCGAACGAGCGCAGCGTCATTACCAGCACATGCTTGTGGTGGAAGTGCCCCAACTCGTGAGCCAGCACTGCTTCCACCTCGCGCCCGCCCAGCCGGGCCAGCAAGGTATCGAACAGCACCACGCGCTTGGCTTTGCCAATGCCGCCGAAGTAGGCGTTGACGTGGCTGGAACGGGTGCTGCCGTCCATCACGAACAAGCCCTTGGCCGTGAAGCCACAGCGCTCCATCAAGGCTTGCACGCGCTCAGCCATCGCCGAGTCGGCCAAGGGTTCGAAGCGGTTGAACCAGGGCGCGATCCAGATCGGGTAGACCACCTGCATCAGCAGGATGAAGCCGACCCACAGCGCCCAGGCCCACAGCCACCAGAACTCGCCCGTGGCGTGCATCACCCACAGCACCGCGGCCATCATCGGCAGGCCGATCGCGATCGATAACGCCGTGCCCTTGGCCAGGTCGGTGAAAAACAGCTTCGGCGTCATGTGGTTGAAGCCGAAGCGCTGCTCGATGCGGAACACCCGCACCCATTCCAGCGGCAGGTCGATCAGGCTACCGATCAAGGCAAAGGCGGCGAACAGCCCCAGCTGGTAGGCCAGGTCACCGAAGCGCGGCTGCAGTGCGTCGCGCACCAGCGTGTTCAGCGCATCCAGCCCGCCGAGCAGCGTCCAGGCGAGCAGCAACACGGCTC
>NZ_JBFUGE010000414.1:0-5280 GCF_056403075.1 Ideonella sp. P3_A4
GGCCAGGCGCGGCTGGCGTGCGAGACCGGCGACGAAGCCCGTCAACCCGCTGCGCGCGCCGTTGGACAAGCCCAGCGTGTCGATCGGCGCCTTCACCGCGGCCGAGGTGATGTTGACGACGCGGCCGAAACCGCGCTGCGCCATCGCATCGACAGTCGCCTTGATCAGCGCGATCGGCGTCAGCATGTTGGCGTCGAGCGCGGCAATCCATTGCTCGCGGTCCCACTCGCGAAAGTCGCCCGGCGGTGGCCCACCGGCGTTGTTGACCAGGATGTCGACCTGCGGCGCTGCGGCCAGCGCCGAGGCGCGGCCCTCTTCGGTGGTGATGTCGCCGGCCACCGGCCGCACGACGACGTTCGGGTTCAGCTTGCGCAGCTCGGCCGCGGTTTCGTGCAGCGCCTCGAGGCCACGCGCGGTGATCACCACGTTGACGCCCTCGCTCACCAGCGCCTTCGCGCAGCCCTTGCCCAGGCCTTTGCTGGCCGCGCAGACCAATGCCCATTTGCCCTTCAGCCCGAGGTCCATCACTGCTCCTTGTTGTCGTCGCCTGCCGTGGCCGCAACGCGCGGCTGCAGCAGATCCCACTGGTTGCCGTACACGTCTTCGAACACCGCGACGGCGCCATAGGGCGCTTCTGTCGGGGGCCGCACGAAAACGACGCCCTTGGCACTGTAGGCCGCGTGGTCGCGTCGCAGGTCGTCGGTGTAGAGAAACAGGAACACGCGGCCACCGGTCTGGTTGCCGATGCGTGAGGCCTGCTCGTCGTTGCTCGCCTTGGCCAGCAGCAGCCGGGTCTCGCGCGCACCGGGCGGCGCAACCACGACCCAGCGCTTGTTCTGTTCGGGCACGAAACTGTCTTCGACCAGGCTGAAGCCCAGTGTGCCGACATAGAAGGCAATCGCCTCGTCGTAGTCGCGCACGACCAGCGAGACCAGGCCGATGGATTGGCGAGCCGCCATCAACGCCTCGCCTCACGCAACGTGGACCACAGCAGGCCCACGCCCAATGCCCCCAGCGCGGCGCCGGCCAGCCGACCGACAACGCCACGCTGCGCCGCATAGCCGGCCCGCACGCGCTGTCGCGAGAAGGCATAGGCCAACCCCAGATGCCAGACCAACGCGTTGCCCACCACCAGCGCCACCGAAGCGGCCAGCACCGCGGCGCTCGGCTGCGCCGGCAGCGCAGCGGAGAACACGCTACCGAAGAACAGCGCCGACTTGGGGTTGGACAGGTTGGTCAGCAGCCCGAGGCGAAACGCGCGCCAAGCCGGCAGGTCGCGTGGCTCACTCGAGGGCGCCGCTTGCGCCCGCCACAGTCGCGACGCGATGTACAGCACGTACAGCGCGCCGGCGATCTGCAGCACCAACCGCACCGTCGGGAAGGCGACGAACACCGCGTTGACGCCCAGCACCGCGGCCGTCGCCCAGATGGCCGCGCCGGCCGCCACGCCCAGCGCCGCGCGCATCGCCGCACGCTGCTGCCCACTGGCCGACAGTTGCGACACCAGCAGCACGTTGGCGCCCGGCGTGATGAGTGCGGCCACGTGCAGCAGCCAGATCGTGATGAAAGTGCTCAGCATCGTGTCAAGCCTCGGTGAATTCGACATCGGCGATCCAGCCGCGCCGGCGCCGCGCCAACCGCGTGGCTTCGTCTTCGCCGTCGAAACTGGCCGGCGAGCGTCTCAACATTTCAGAGGGCACGCCTTCGAAGGTGTTGACGTTGACGACCGCGTAAAGGCGATCGTCGAGCCGGCAAGTCACCACCGGCACGACACCGCAGCGCGTGCAGGTGTGGAAGTCGGCTGTCTTGGTGCCGAAGGTGTAGGCCGACACATGCGCGCTGTCTTGCACATGGACCTTCAAGGCGCCGGTGGGGCACGAGGTCCACACGCCACCGTGCTTGACGCAGAACGTGCAACCGCAGGCCCGCGCCGGAATCTCGGTCGGCTCGGGCGACCAGTTCAGCTGGAACGAAATGTTGCCGCAGTGGCAAGCGCCGGAAATCAGCATCCGAAACTCCTCATCGGGACCGCGCCAGCAGCCACACACCCGTCAACACCAGTGCGGTGCCGGTCACCAGCAAGGGCGTGAAGGGTTCGTTGAGGAACGCCACGCCCATCGTGATCGTGCTCATCGGGCCGATCATGCCGGCCTGCGAAGCCAGGCTGGGCCCGATGCGCTCGATCGCCATCATCACCATCCACACCGGCGCGACGGTGCACGCCGTCGCATTGAGCACCGACAGCCACAACACAGGCTCAGCCACCCGCGCCGATGCCCACGGGTTGACGATCAGGAAGTGGGCAATGCAGAACACGCAGGCCATGCAGCCCGCCCAGCCGGCCAGCCGCATCGCACCCAGGCGCTGCACCCATTCGCCGCTGAGCACCAGGTAGATCGCGTAGCTCACCGCACTGGCAAACACCAGCAGCGTGCCGGCGGCGACGCTCTGGCCTTCGAGCTTCAGTTCCTGGCCGAAGACCAGCACCACGCCGGCGTAGCTGAACGCGAGCGCCAGCACCTGTCGGCCGTTGACCTTCTTGCCCAGGAACAGCGCCGACAGGGCCAGCACGATCGTCGGGTTGAGGTAGAGGATCAGCCGCTCCAGGCTGGCGCTGATGAGCGCGAGGCCCATGAAATCAAGCAGGCTCGCGAGGTAGTAGCCCGAGAAGCCCAGGCCGACCAGCGCCAGCATTTCACGCCGCGTCAGCCTCGGCTTGCCGCGGCCGGCCCACCAGGCCAGCAACGCGAACAGCGGCAACGCGAACAGCATGCGGTACATGATCAGCGTGACCGGGTCGACGCCATGGCGATACGCCAGCTTGACGATCACCGCCTTGCCCGAGAACGCGATCGAGCCGCACAGCGCGAGCGCCAGCCCGGGCCAGCGGCGTGGGGCGGAAGACGGCGGCGTAACAGCAACGCTGGCAGCAGCGGTCATGCGTCGGCCGCACCCAGGCCCAGGCGCAGCGAACGCCGCGCGGCCTCGTCTTCAGGCGGGTTGCGCTGCAAGCCCCATTCGCGGTCGAAGCGCTCGAAACCGAGCGACTCGTAGATGTCGATCGCCACGTCTTCCGGGTCGGCGCACATCAGCAGCTCGGTCATGCCCCAGCGCTCGAAGCCCCAGCGGCACACGGCATGCACCAGCGCCCGGCACAAGCCGCGTCGCCGCCAAGCGGGATGCACCAGCACGTTCTGGAAACGGCCCAGTGCCCCGTCGCGCTCAGGCAGATGACGGGCCGCTCCCGAATCTGCCTGACCCCCCCGGGGGGCCTGCAGCGAAGCAGCAGGTCTGGGGGCAATCAGCAGCCCGCAATCGGCCACCAGCGTGTCACCGTGCCACAAGCCGAACCAATCACCCAGGCCCATCGCATACAGCTGGGCGAAGCGGCGCATCTGCGCTTCGCGGAAGCGGCGGTAGCCCTCGGGCTCGTGGCCTTGCGAATCAACCGACTGCAGGTCGACGAACAAGGGGATGTCGCGGCTGAAGTCGATCGGGCGCAGCCGCGGCTGCGGGTCCACATCGGCCTCGGGCTGCGCGCGCAACTGCCCCGGCATCAACCGCATCGTGGCCGTCTCGATCATTTCGAAGCCCGCCTCACGCCACGCCGGCAATGCGTCATCGGGCGGCGGCACGGTGTTCACGCCGATCGCCACATGGCGCACGCCGGGCCGGCCGGCGGCCACCTCTTCGTCGAAGCGGCGCAGCCAGTGCGCCAGGTCGGCATCGGTCGGCGTCTCGCCGATCATCAGGCAGTTGCCCCAGTAAAAGCCTTCGTTGCCGGGCGTGCGCACGACGATGCAGTCATCACGCTCGATGATCTCGCCGCCCACGCGGTGCAGCAGAAAGTCGGTCCGCCAGCCCGGGCGAAGGTCCTGGATACGCATGATCAAAGAATGGCTTCCATAGGCATGTTGGTGCCTTCAATAGCGACACTGTTCACGGCCCACGAACTCACGCACGCCTTCGCGCCACGCCAACGCCGCCCAGCCGGTGACCGGTGCCCGCAGGGGTGATTTCCCAATGAGCCCCTGCGGGCACCGGTCACCGGCGAGCACCAACCGTGGCAACGAACACCAACAACGCGACACACCACGCTCAGAACCCCACCGCCGCACCATCCCGCCTTGAGTCGCTCGCCGCCACATAGCCCTCGACACCCGGGTCACCCTGCCGCCAGATGAACTGGCCGGCGCCGAAGTCCATGTAGCTGTCGTCCAGCCCCTCGAACTGATGACCCAAAGCCTGCAGCCCAGCCAACGTGTCCGGCCGCATCGACCGCTCGACGTTGAGTGACAGACCCTGGTTGAAGCGCCAGCGCGGCGCATCGCAGGCCGCTTGCGGGCTCTGGTGGTAGTCGAGCATGCGCACCAGCGTCTGCAGGTGGCCTTGCGGCTGCATGTTGCCGCCCATCACGCCAAAGCTCATCTGCGGCTCGCCGTCGCGCATCAGGAAGGCGGGGATGATGGTGTGGAACGGGCGCTTGCGGGGACTGACGACGTTAGGGTGGCGCTCGTCGAGCGTGAAGCCGTGACCGCGGTTCTGCAGGCTGATGCCGTATTGCGGCACAACGACACCGGAGCCGAAGCCCATGTAGTTGCTTTGGATGAAGCTGACCATCATGCCGCGCTCGTCGGCCGCGGTCAGGTAGATCGTGCCGCCCTTGACCGGATTGCCGGCCTTGAAGTCTTGTGCCCGCTTCGGGTCGACCAGGCGGGCGCGCTTGGCCAGGTAGGTGTCGTCCAGCAGATCCGCTGGCTTCAAGCCCATGCTCACCGGATCGCTGACGTAGCGGTAGGCGTCGGCAAACGCGAGCTTCATCGCCTCGATCTGCAGGTGCTGGCTCTCGACACCGTCGGGGTCGAGGCCGCCGATGTCGAAATGACGCAGGATGCCCAGCGCGATCAACGCAGCGATGCCCTGCCCGTTCGGCGGAATCTCGTGCAGCCGGCAGCCATGGCGGTAGTCGACTTCGATCGTGTCGACCCACTCGGGGCGGTAGTCGGCGAGGTCAGCCTCGCTCATCGCACCACCCTGCTCCTTGGCCTGGCGCGCGATCGTCGCGCCAATCTCGCCGCGGTAGAAAGCTTCGGCTTTCGATTCGGCAATCAGCCGCAACGCCTTGGCCGCCGCCGGCAGACGAAACAGCTCGCCAACCTCGGGCGCGCGGCCGCGCGGCAAGAAGGTCTCGGCGAAGCCGGGCTGACTGACCAGCTCGTGCACACGCGAGGCCAACGTCCATTTCTGCTGCACGATCACCGGCACCGCATAGCCGCGCTC
>NZ_JBFUGE010000415.1:0-5257 GCF_056403075.1 Ideonella sp. P3_A4
GCTTCTGCGTCGCGCGGGTCACCTCGGGCTGCCGCTCGTCTTGCGGCAGCAGCGCCAGCACGTCAGTGTCCAGGCGCGAGTCGTGCCAGAAGCGCCACTGGTGGGCCGCGATGGCCAGCACGACCAGCAGCCACAGCCAGGCCAGCCAGGCGCGGCCTGTCGCTTGGCGCTCGGGCGTTGCAGCGGTGCGGGGCATCGCTCGTTCAGTCAAAACGCTTGGCCTCTTCGACACTCAGTGCAGCGGCCCCGGCCTGGTTGGAAAAGCGGATCTGGCTGGCGTCGCCCGAGGCTTCCTGCCATTGCACGGTCTGCACCTGGCGCTCGCCTTGCAGCTCGACCTTTTGGAGCCATGCCGCCAAGCCCGCATCGCGGGGGGTCAGCGTCAGCTGCCAGGGGCCGTTGTCCGGCGCCTGGCCGGCGATGTTGAAGCGTTGCGCAAGCGCCCCTAGGTCGGCCGCCAGCAGCGCGAACAGCAGCTGGTTCACGGCACGCAGGCCGGGTTCGCTGCGGGCGTCCATCGCGGTGGTGTTCGCGCCGTCGGCGCCGCGGCTGATGAGGCGTTCACGCGTCAGCACCAGCGTCGACTCGAAGGGTTCGCGGGCGTGCCAGACGACGCCGCGCTCACGCGCGAAGAGGTAGTCGCCCTTGGACACCAACGGGTGCTTGAAGCCCTTCACGCTCTTGCGCTGCTCGAAGTCGCCGTGTTGCACGGGTGCGTCGGACAGGCGCTTCTTCACGCGCTCGGCCAGTGCGTCGCCCTCGGCCGCGTGCAGGGCCGGCGTGGCCAGCGCCATCAACACAGAGGCGCAGAACAAACGGCGGTCGGTCACGGCGCGGGCACCCCGAGCCGTTCCCACAGCACCGGCGGGCAGACGAAGCACATCTCGCCGGTCTTCAACTCCACCGCCACTTGCGTGGTCTGCGCGCTGTTCAGCTTGCGACCGCTGGCCGCGTCGGTGATCAGGTAGTCGATGCGCAGGCGGTTTTCCCACTCGATGATGCGCGCGTGTACCTTCAGCGCTTGGTGCAGGACTGCCGAGCGCACGTACTTCAGCTTCATCTCGACGATCGGCCAGGCGTAGCCCGAGTCGCGCATCGCGGCGTAGTCGTAGCCGAACTTCTGCAGCAGCGCGCTGCGTGCCAGCTCCAGGTACTTCACGTAGTGCCCGTGCCAGACGATCTCCATCACGTCGATGTCGTAGAAGGCTGGCACCACCTCGATGCTGTGGCTCAGGTCCGGAACAACGCTCACCGCTCGTCCCCCGTGCCTGGCAGCTCGAACGTGCGGGCGCGCAACGCATCGGCCAATGCCCACAGCTCGCGGTCCAGTGCGCGGTCTTCGGCGACCAGAGGGATGYGGTCTTCCAACACCGCGAGGAAGTCGGCCAGCGGCGCCGGCAGTGTGAGAGTCGGGTCGAGCCGGCGCCGCAGCGCCAGGCCCTGTCGGGCAGCGATCAACATCGCGGCGCCAACTTGCTCGGTCAGCTCAAGTACGCGCAATGCGTCGCGCGCTGCGATCGTGCCCATGCTGACCTTGTCCTGGTTGTGGCATTCGGTCGAGCGCGAGAACACCGAGGCCGGCATCGTCTGCTTCAGCGCTTCGGCGGTCCAGGCCGAAACGCTGATCTGCACCGCCTTCAGGCCATGGTTGATCGCTGCGCGCTCACCGGTGGCGCCGGACAGGTTCGACGGCAGGCCGTGGTTGTAGCGGGTGTCAACCAGCAGCGCGAGTTGGCGATCCAGCAGGTCCGCAACGTTCGCGACCACGTTCTTCAGGCTGTCCATCGCGAAGGCGATGTGGCCGCCATAGAAATGGCCGCCGTGCAGCACACGTTCGCCGTCGGGGTCGATCAGCGGGTTGTCGTTGGCGCTGTTGAGCTCGTTCTCGATCAGCTGGCGCATAAAGGGCAACGCGTCTTCCAGCACGCCGATCACGTGCGGCGCGCAGCGTAGCGAGTAGCGGTCTTGCAGACGCTGCTCGTTACGGGCCGGGCGGTCGCTCGCCAAGTCGGCGCGCAGCCAGGCAGCCACACGTTGTTGGCCAACATGCGGCTTGACCGAGAACAGCTTCTCGTCGAAGTGGTGGGCGTTGCCGGCGCTGGCGACCACGTTGCAGGCCGTCAAGCGCGTGGCCAGGCGCGACAGGTACTCGGCGCGGCGCCAGGCCAGGCAAGCGAGCGCGGTCATCACGGCGGTGCCGTTCATGATCGCCAGGCCTTCTTTCGGCCGCAGGCGCAGCGGCGTGATGCCGAGCGCTGCGAAGACTTCAGCGGTCGGCCGTTGCTGGCCTTGCCACAGCACGTCGCGCTCGCCACACAGCACCGCGGCGAGATACGACAGTGGCGTCAAATCGCCGCTTGCGCCGACCGAGCCCTCGGCCGGGATCAGCGGCAGCACGTCGTGCACCAGCAGGCGCTCGATCTGCTCGAGCAGTTCGACGCTGACGCCCGACACGCCTTGGGCCAGTGAGGCCAGGCGCACGGCCAGCACGGCACGCGTCTCTTCCGGCGTCAGCCAGCGGCCGGCGCCGCAGCCGTGGTAGGTGTACAGGTGATGCGGCAGCTCGGTCACCAGCGCCGGCGGGATGACGACCGTGCACGAATCGCCATAGCCGGTGGTCACGCCGTAGACAACGCCCTCTTCACGCAGCAGCCGGTCGAGAAACTCGGCGCCGCGGGCGATGCGGGCGCGAAAGACTGCATCGCGTGACAACTCGGCACGGGCGCGGCCTTCAGCCAGCGCGGCGATGTCGTGCAGCGTGAGCGGCTGGCCGTCGAAACAGATGACCGGCAGGTTGGTGGACAGGGTGTTCATCGGGCAGGGGTGGCCACGGGTTGCGGGGTCACCGGTTGGTCCCAGAAGGGAAAGAAGTTGAACCATTCGAACGGTGCGTCGACGACGACCGATTCGAGCGCCTGGGCGAAGCCGGCCGCGTGCTCGGCCAGGGCTTGGGCTCGACGCGCGCGCGGCAGCTCGACACGCTCGGCCAGGCGCTTGAAGCGCACCCGGTGGCCTTGGCCTTCGCGCACGCAGGCCATGAAGTACAGCGGGCATTGCAACAGCATCGCCAGCACATAGGGCCCGACCGGGAACGGCGCCGGCCGTCCGAGGAACGGCACCATCGTCGTGCTGCCGGGGGTTGGTCGGACGGGCACGCGGTCGCCGGCCATTGCGACGAACTCGCCGCGTGCCACGCGCTCGGCCAACAGCGCGGCGGTGGCCGGCGTGATCTCGGTAACCTGGATCAACTCGACGCCGTTGTCCGGGCTCAGCTTTCGCAGCAGGCGGTTGAATTCCTCGGCATGGCGGGTGTGCACGAGGATGGTCAGCTTGAAATCGCCGCGTCGCTGGGCGCCCGCCTGGCACAGCTCGAGGCACCCAACGTGGGCCGTGACCAGCATGCCGCCGCGGCGTTGGTTCAGCATCTGCTGCACCGGCTCCTGGCCTTCGTACTGCAGTTGATGGAAGTGGTAGCGCCCGCTCATCGCGAGCAGCTTGTCGAGCAAGGTGTCGGCGAACGACAGCAGGTGGCGCATCGGCGCGAAGCGGCCGGGGGGCGGATCGCCTCTGCGTGCGGCGACGGCGGCCAGGAGCTCGTGCGACGCAGCCCGCGCTCGCGGCTGGGTCGCCCAGTACCAGGCGACAACGGGCACGACTGCCAGGCGGAAGGGCCAGCGCCCCAGCCAGTGGTGAAGCTGGTAGAGCAACCACAGGCCGGCGCTGCAGGTCGATTCGCCGATCGTTGCCCAATGGGCCGCCGGGGCGTGGGCGGTGCGCGTGGTCATCGTGGTGCTACCTTGCGCCACAGCAGCAGCGGCGCGCGCCGCAGCATGCCGGCGAAGAGCTTGGCGTGCATGCGCGAGATCAGCAGGTTGTCCAGGCCGAGCTTGAAGTGCGAAATGCCGTCCTGCGGGTAGGTCACCCGTGTTGGCAGGTTGACCACGGCCAGGCCGCGCCAGTACAGGCGAACGATGATCTCGGTGTCGAAATCCATCCGCTTGCCGATCGCGACCTCATCGATCAGCTGGATGGTGGGAGCCAGCGGATAGACGCGGAAGCCGCACATCGAATCCTTGATCGCGAACGACAGTGTGTTGATCCAGACCCAGATGTGCGTCGCATACCGCCCGACGAGCCGGCCCAGCGGCACGCTGTCGTCGTAAATCGGGGAGCCGTTCACGACGGCGGCCGGCTGGCTTTGCGCCACTGCGAGAAAGCGCGGGATGTCGGTCACGGCGTGCTGGCCGTCGGCGTCGATCTGCAGGGCATGGCGATAGCCCGCGGCGTGAGCGGCGCGAAAGCCGGCCATCATCGCGCCGCCCTTGCCCTGGTTCTGCGGCAGCCGCACCAAGGTGACGCGCTGCGGGCCGTGCTGCGCCGCCAGCGCATCCAGCACCGCGGCGCAGCCGGGCTCGCTGCCGTCGTCGACCAGCACGCAGTGCAGGCCATGGGCATGCACGCCATCCACCATCGCTCCGATCGTCGCGGGGTGGTTGTAGACGGGGATCACGGCGGCGACGTCGTCACGCATCGCTCGATCCGTTGTTGTCGAAAACCACCTTGCCGCTGGCATGCACGCCGGCCGCCGAGGTGTAGCGAAAGCCCAGCGTGCTGCGCTCGGCCGACCAGTCCAGTGCCAACTCCAGCAAGGTGCCGGGCGGCACGACCTGCTGGAACTTCAGGGCGTCGATGCGCGCGAAGTGCCCGGGAACCGAGAACGCTTCGCGGCCCCAACCGATGGCCCAGTCGAGCTGCGCCACGCCAGGCAGGATCGGGTTGCCGGGGAAGTGGCCGTCGAATACCGTCAACTCCACGGTCGGGGTGACGCGCAGCTTGGCCTGGGTGGCCTCACGTTGCAGCCATTCGACCGGTGGGCGCCCGCTGCTGGCGGCATCATTGAACAGGCCGGCCAGCAGCGCCTCGGTGCTCTTGCCTTGTGAATTGACCGGCAGCGCCTCGACGAAGCGCCAGCGCCGCGGCAGCGCCACGCGTTCGACATGCGCCAGCAGGTGTGAACGCAGGCGCTCGCTCAAGGCCCGCCGGCCCTTTTGCTGCAGCAGCGTCTGGCCGGCCGGGGTGGGCACCGCGACGACGGCAATGCGGGCATCGCGGCCTCCGCTGTCGGTCAGCAGCAGCGCGCGCGCTTCGGCCAGCAAGCCGCCGTCACCGGCCAGCAACGCTCGCTCGATCGCGCTCAGCGACACCCGTTTCTCGCCCACCTTGACGATGCGGTCGGCGCGGCCGAGCAGCACGAAAC
>NZ_JBFUGE010000416.1:0-5253 GCF_056403075.1 Ideonella sp. P3_A4
GGCCCCACCGGCGTGGGCAAGAGCGAGGCGGCCAAGCTGCTGGCCGACTACCTGTTCGCCGACGAGGGCGGCCTCGTTCGCTTCGACATGAATGAGTACGTCGACGCCGATGCCACTGACCGCCTGATCGGTGACGCGGCGCGGCCTGATGGTCAGCTCACTGCCGCGGTGCGGCAGCGGCGCGCTTGCGTGCTGCTGCTCGACGAGATCGAGAAGGCGCATCCGGCCGTGCACGACCTGCTGCTGCAATTGCTGGGAGAGGGGCGTCTAACGGACGCGCTGGGCCGCACCACCGATTTCTCGCAGTGCGTGGTGATCCTCACATCCAACCTCGGGGCCGCCGCGGCCGAGCGCCGCACCGGCTTTACGCATCAGGCCAGCGATGCGGCCCACACCTACCGCGAGGCGGTGGAGCGCTTCTTCCGGCCCGAATTCCTGAACCGCATCGACCAGGTCGTCGGCTTCACACCGCTGGCACGCGAGGACATCGCCGGCATCGCTCGCCTGCAGCTCGAGCGCGTGCTCGCGCGCGACGGCTTCGTGCGACGCCTGACCTTCCTGAACGTCTCCGGCGATTCGTTGGATCATCTCGCGGAAATGGGACGAGACGAGTCACTTGGTGCGCGCGCACTCAAACGCGGCATCGAACGCGCGCTCACCGGCCCGATCGCACAGCGGCTCGCCTCGTCGCATCCCGGCAATCCGATGCTGCTGGACGTGTCGTTCGCAGACGGTGCGCTCGCCACGCGCGCGACGCTGCTGAGCTATGCCAGCGCCCGCCCGGTGCCGTTGCCCGTCGACGAAGGAACGGCGTCCGGCTACGAACGCGTGCGCGACTTGGTGTTGGCCCTGCAGGCATCGCTGCTGGCGGCGCTGGATGCCGGTCCGCCCGACGACATCGCGTTCGCGCTTCGCGCCTTGCAGGTGCGGCTTGACCCGCTGCGCGAAGTGCTCGAACGCCGCTGCTGGGATCTGGCCGAACGTCGAAAGGTGCCGGCTGGCCGAACGTCGCTCGCGCCGCTCCGCTCGCGCGAATGGCGCTGGTACAGCCGCCCACTCAGCGACATGCTGGAAGCCCGACTCGACATCCATGAGTTCTTCGATCGCCTGCAGGCCGAATCGACGCTAATGCGCGGCGTCGAATCGGAGCTCGTTCGCTGGCAGCTCGAGCTGAGCCTGCTGGCGCGGCGCGCGGACTGCCTCGCGCACCGCGGTATCGACCGAGTGTGCGTCGAGATCGCGTCGCTGCAGGCGGGCGACAGTGCGGCGCTGGTGAAGACAGCGTGGTCTGACTACGCCGCGCTGCTGTCCCAACTCGACGCCCACGAGCTGCCGCCTCCCGCGCCGGGCGTTCGCTGCTTCGAGGGTGCGGGTCTGGCCGACGTGTTCGCCGGCGAGTGCGGCGTGCATTTCTGGTACCTGGGCGACGACCGGCCCGTGCCGCTGGCGGTGCGCATGCTGCCGCTGGAAGGCGACACGGCGGCGGTGCTCCCCACCGAGGTCGTGCGTATCCGGTACGAGCCTGTGAAGGACGGCGAGCAGCGCCGCCTGACCGACCTGCGCTCAGGGCACATGCGCAAGTTCGCCGAACCCTTGTCCGAAGACGACTGGCGCCTGCTGCTATGGAATGCGGTGGCACCGGCGCRATCGCAAGAGGAGCACTGAGTTGGCCGTGCTGTCCTATCCCCTGGTCTGCTGGCAGCTTGACGACGACGCGGTCTTCGGCGTTCTGCTGGGCACCGGCTTCGAGGCGGTCGAGCGCAATGCGAAGCGGCTCAAGACCGCGATGGCTGAGACCTTGCAGCGCGAACGCGAGCGCAACCAGTACGTGCCCGACCCCGATATCGACGACCCGCAACTGCGCATCGTGAAGGTGCAGATCAATCTCGCGCATCGCACGGACAAGGGCAGCTTCCCGGTGCCCACGCCCACCGAGATCTCTGTCGCGGCGGTGTACGGCGCCAAGGCGAGCGAGGGTTACCTGAAGTGCTGGCTGCCCTGGCTGGAGGAGAGCTTCTACTACTACGACGAGGCGCAGTTGCCGATGCTGATCCAGCACTACACGCGCGATCGCCTCGATGGCACGGCGCCGGAGCAGGCTCAGCGCTACGTGGCGCGCGGCACGCCGTGGCTGGAGCTGGTGGAGTCACGTCGCGAGGATCGTCCGGCCTCGCGCCAACACGTGCCGCGCCATGTGCGCGAGGCGCACGCCCAACTGGCCATCGTGGCCGACCGTCTGCCCGAAACCGGTGGCCGCCGCTCGGCGCAGGGCTTTTCGGAGACGGCGTGGGAGCAGGGCGCGCTGGTCGACGAGATCGMTGCGCGCCTGGTGCGCGGCGGCAACCTGCTGCTGCTGGGCGAGACCGGCGTTGGCAAGAGCGTGGTCATCGCAGAGGCGATCCGCAAGGCGCACCGCGCCACCACCGACCGCGACGCGCCGCCGACGTTCTGGCGCAGCAATTCGGAGCGTCTGGTCGGCCGCGCCAAGTACCTCGGCGAATGGCAGGCGCTGTGTGACCAGGCGATGCAGTGGCTGGACATCTCGCGCGGCGTGCTGTGGGTCTCCGACTTCCTGAACCTGCTGCAGGTCGGCGGCGAAGGCCCCGAAGAGTCGATGGCCGCCTACCTGCTGCCGGCGTTGAAGCGCGGCACGCTGCGTTTGATCGGCGAGGCGAACCCGGGCGAACTGGAGGCAGCACGCCGCAAGTTGCCCGCCTTCGTCGACTGCTTCGAGCCATTGAGTCTGCCCGAGATGGATGGCCAGCGCGCGCGCCGCGTGTTGGAGCTGTTCGCGGCGCAGTCCAAGAGCGCCTTGTCGGTGGAGATCGAGCAGGCGGCACTCGACATTGGCTATCGCCTGCTCAACCGCTACGTGCGCTACGAGCGTTTCCCCGGCAAGGCCGTGCGCTTCTTCGGCGAGTGCGTGCGTGAGGCGATCGCCGACCGCGTGCCCGTGGTGACCGAGACACGGGCGATCGCGCAGTTCGCGCGCTTCACAGGCCTGCCCGAGCGCTTCCTGCGAGATGACCAGCCGCTGGACGATGCCGAGGTGCAAGCCTACTTTGCCGGCCAGCTGTTCGGGCAGGACGCCGCGATCCGCCAGCTGAAGGACGTGGTGTACCTGTTCAAGTCGGGCCTCAACGACCCGGCCAAACCCATCGCGACGCTGCTGCTCGCGGGGCCCACCGGCGTCGGCAAGACGGCGGCGGCCAAGGCGCTGGCGGGTTATTTCTACGGCGCCAACAGTGGGGTCGATCCGCTGTTCCGCGTCGACATGAGCGAGTTCCAGCATGCGTTCCAGATCGCACGCCTGATCGGTACCGGCAAGCGCCCCGGCAAGCTGGTGGAGCACGTACGGCAGCGGCCGTTCTCGGTGGTGTTGCTCGACGAGATCGAGAAGGCCGACGCCTCGGTGTTCGACATGCTGTTGGGCGTGCTCGACGAGGGCCGGCTGCGCGACAGCCAGGGCCGCGTCACCGACTTCCGCGGCACGATCGTCGTGATGACCACCAACCTGGGCGTACGCCACGGCTCGTCGCCCAGCTTTGCGAACGCGGACGCCAGCGTTGACGCGACACACGAGATCCGCCAGTTCTTCCGCCCGGAGTTCTTCAACCGCATCGACCGCCTCGTGCACTTTGCGCCGCTGGGCTTTGAGTCCATCGTATCGATCGCGCGGCAGGAGCTGCAGGCGCTCGAGCGACGCGAGGGACTGCTTCGGCGCGGCCTGACGCTGCGCTTTGCGCCAGCGGTGGTCGACTTTGTCGCCTCCGTCGGCTTCAGCCCGCGATACGGCGCGCGACTGCTGCAGCGCGCCGTCGAGCAGCACGTGGTTGCTGCGATCGCACGCGCCCTCTTTGGCGACGTGCCTGACGGCGCTATCCTTGAGGTCGACGTCGTCGACGGTGCTGTGCAGGCTCGGGTTTGCTAGAGCCGCTTGCGGGCCTCGTATCCGATGCGACTGGGTTGATCCGGCGGGCGCCGGCCTTTGTGGTGATCGACCGGCTCGCAGGCCAGGGGATAATTCTGCGAGGAGCACCATGAGAACGATCACCGCCACGCGATATGTCACGCCGCTGCGCGAAGGCGGGTCGTTGCCTGCCGTTGTCGAGGCAGATGACGACGGCCTGTATGTGCTGAAGTTTCGCGGCGCGGGGCAGGGGTGCAAAGCGCTGATCGCCGAATTGGTCGCAGGCGAGCTGGCCCGCGAGGTGGGCTTGCCGGTGCCGGAGATCGTGTTGATCGAGCTCGACGCCGAGCTGGCACGCACCGAGCCCGATCCCGAGATTCAGGACCTCATCCGCGCCAGCGCCGGGCTCAACCTGGCTTTGGACTACCTGCCAGGCTCGGTGGCCTTCGATCCGCTGGTCCATCAACCTGAGCCTGAGCTGGCATCGGCAATCGTCTGGCACGACGCCTTTGTCTCCAACGTCGACCGCACCCCCAGGAACACCAACCTGCTGATGTGGCATCAGAAGCTCTGGCTCATCGACCATGGTGCCGCGCTGATCTTCCATCACCAGTGGGAAGGCTATCTGGAGCGCAGCGCCAGCCCGTTTTCGATGATCAAGGACCATGTGCTGCTGAGCTTGGCCAGCCGCATCGCCGAGACCGACGCCGAGATGATCGGCCGCTTGCCTGCCGAGGCGATCAGTCGCATCCTCGACCTCGTTCCCGACGACTGGCTGGAGGAGACCCCACTGTTCCAGACCAAAAGCGAACAGCGCGAAGCCTACGTGCGGTATCTGGTGGCGCGTCTTCAATCGCCACGCAAGTTTGTCGAGGAGGCCGTCCGTGCCCGATCTGCGCACCTATGACTACGCGATCGTGCGGGTCGTCCCGCACGTCGAGCGCGGCGAATTCGTCAACGCGGGCGTCATCGTCGCCTGCGCGCCAAAGGGCTTCCTCAAGGCGCGTGTCGAGCTGGATGAGGCGCGGCTGCTGGCACTCGATCCCGCGGTCGATCTGAGGTCGATCCAGATCGCCCTGTCGGCCATCCCGGTGATATGCGCCGGCGGGCAAGGGGCAGGGCCGATCGGCCGGCTCTCTGTCCGTGAGCGCTTCGACTGGCTCGTCGCGCCGCGCAGCACGAGCATCCAGGTGTCACCGGTTCATACGGGCCGGTGCACTGATCTCGATACCGCGATGGACCGGCTGATGGAAAAGATGATCCGTCGGCCGCGTGTGGTCACGGGCGAAGCCTGACGATTGCGATACGGCGGCCGCATCCAGAGGCGCGGCGGTGGTCGAAGG
>NZ_JBFUGE010000417.1:0-5242 GCF_056403075.1 Ideonella sp. P3_A4
AGGCGTTGGAGGTCATCCCGAACCTGTCGACGATCCAGCTGGCCTGCGCGCGGCTGGGCATGCCGTGGCAAGACATGACCATCGCTTCGGTGCACAGCCGCGATGCGGGCGAGTGGGTGGAAGGCGCCGATGCGCGCCATGGGCTCTATGCGCTACTGCAGGCCGCAGCGCGCCACGACCGGCTGGCCGTGCTGACCAGCCCCGACAACTCACCCGACCGCATCGCCCGCATGCTGGTCGCCGAAGGCCTGGGCGATGTGTTCCAGGTCGCCGTCGCCGAGCACCTGTGCCGCCCCGACGAACGCATCGTCACCGGTTGCAGCGTGGCGCAAGTGGCCACCATGCAGTTCGCAGAGCCCAACGTCGTCCTGCTGTGGCGCACGGAATTGCAGACCCAGCCGGTGATCTTCGGCTTGCCCGATGCGCGCTTCGAGCAGCGCTTTCCCGAGAAGGGCCTGATCACGAAGAACGAGGTGCGCGCCGTTTCGCTTGCGCGCCTGCAGCTGCGCGCCGACAGCGTGGTGTGGGACATCGGCGCCGGCTCCGGCTCGGTCGGGCTCGAGGCCGCGCGCCTGTGCCGCGACGGGCACGTCTACGCGATCGAAAAGAACGCCGACGACGCCGGCATCGCGCTTCGCAACCGCCGCACGCTGGCGGTTCACAACTACACGCTGGTGCATGCCAAGGCGCCCGCAGGCATGCAGGCCTGGGCCGATCCGGACGCTGTCTTCATCGGCGGCTCCGGCGGCGAACTCGCTGAGCTGATCGCGCTCGTCCTGTCGCGATTGAAACCGGGCGGCTGGCTGGTCATGAACTTCGTGACGATCGAGAACCTGAGCACCGCCGCCGAGGCCCTGAAGGCGGCAGGCGCACAGTGGGACGTGCTGCAGCTGCAAGCCTCGCGCAGCAAGCCCATCCTGCACATGCACCGGATGGCCGCCGAGAACCCGGTGTGGATCGTCTGCGCGCAGCCGGGCTCGGGCGAACCGCCCTCTGAAGGCCGCAGCGATGAATGAGCCCGCACACGGCATCGGCCGCCTGATCGGCGTGTCGCTCGGCCCGGGCGACCCCGAGCTGATCACCCGCGGCGCGTGGGCACTGCTGCAGCGCCACGACGCGCTGTGGACGTACCCAGTGCGCTCGACGAAGAGTGAGAGTTATGCGCTGGGCATCGTGCAGCGCAGTGGCCTTGCGCTGCCCGCCCAGCATCAGGCGCTGCTGTTTCCGATGACGCACGACGTCGAGAAGCTCACGCGCCATTGGCTGCGTGCGGCCGAGGCCGTGTTGCCCGTGCTACTGGCAGGGCGAGACGTGCTGTTCCTCGTCGAGGGCGACGCGTCGACCTACGCCACCTTCGGCCACCTCGAACGTACGCTGAGGGCGCTCGACGAGCGCGTCGCCATCGAGGTGGTGCCCGGCGTCACGTCGTTCCACGCGTCTTGCGCACGGCTGGGCGTGCCTTTCGCCGAGCAGGACGACACCGTCGCCATCGTGCCGGCCGCCTACGGCGTCGAGATGGTCGAACGCATGCTCGACGACTTCGACACGCTCGTGCTGATGAAGGTCAAGCCCTTGATCGACGACCTGATCGACCTGCTCGAGCGACGCGGCCTTCTGGCGCACGCCTGCTTCGTCGAAAAGGCCGGCTCGCCCGAAGAGCGCGTCGTGCGCGACGTGCTCACGCTGCGCGGCACGACCGTCAACTACCTGTCGCTGATGCTCGTGAAGAACCCGCATCGCCTGCGCGGCGAGCGCGTCAAGGGCTGCAAGAAAAAGACATCCACGCCGTTCGAGGAGACCACCGCATGACCACCGCCAACGATCCCACCAAAGATGAGGGCGTTCGCGTCGTTCTCGTCGCCATCACCCGCCACGGCGCGCAGCAGGTCGCCCGGCTGGCACGCCAGCTGCCGCAAGCCGGCATCTGCGTTGCCGCGAAGTTCGCCGACGCGATGGCCGGCCTGGCCAACCCGGTGCAGGCCTACGCCGGCGCGTTCAAGGACGAGATCGCCGGGCTGTTCAGCGCCTACGACCAGGTCGTCTTCTTCGTTTCACTGGGCGCGGTCGTGCGCCTGATCGCGCCCCACCTGCGCAGCAAGGACGAAGACCCGGGCGTGATCGTCATCGACGACGCCGGAGACTTCGTCATCCCCGTGCTGTCGGGGCACGTGGGCGGCGCGAACGCGTGGGCCGAGAAGATCGCCGCGCTGTTGGAGGCCACACCGGTGCTGACGACCGCATCGGACGTCGGCAAGACGATCCCCGTCGACATCCTCGGCCGCGAGCTTGGCTGGAAGGTGGAAGCGCCGAAGATCAACATCACGCGCGTCTCGGCACACGTCGTCAATGGCGACCCGATCGCGGTCGTGCAAGAGGCCGGCAGCCCGAACTGGTGGACGAGGCCGACGCCGCTGCCCGCCAGCATCCACCGCTTCGAGCGATTCGACGAGGTCGATCTCGACCGCTTCAAAGCCATCCTGTGGATCACGCACGCCGAGGTCGACGATGCGCGCTGGCAGTCTCTGAACGAGCGGCTGGTGGTCTATCGACCACCGCAGGAGCCGAGCGCGTGAGGTCTGCTCAAGTAGCCGTCGGACTCGGCTGCGATCGCGGCACGCCGCTGGCGACTGTCGAGGCGGCACTTGAACAGGCGCTGGCCAGCGTCGGCTTGACGCTGGCCAACGTGGCCATGCTCGCCAGCATCGACATGAAGGCCGACGAAGAGGCCTTCCTGCAACTGTCCGAATTGCGGAGCTGGCCCCTTCACTTCTACGCGGCCGCGCAACTGGCCGAGGTGGCGGTGCCCAACCCCTCAGAGACGGTGCGCCGCTACATGGGCACGCCGTCGGTGTCTGAGGCGGCTGCCCTGCTGGCGGCGTCGAGCCAGACGCTGCTGGTCGAGAAATTCAAGCTGCGTGGTGCCGACGGTCGCAACGCCACCGTGTCGATCGCACCGTTGTCCCTCACAACCCTTTCATCCAACCACTGAACAAGGAGCCCCCAATGAACGCGCAACTTTCCCCCATCGGCACCCTCGCCCCAGCGCGCGCTGGCAGCTTTCTCTCGCACATCGCCGCAGCGCTGTTGCTCGGCGCCGTGATGGTCTACGGCGTCGAGTTCAGCGCTTCGCCGGTGGCCCACAACGCCGCCCACGACGTGCGCCACGCCAACGGCCGCCCCTGCCACTGATGGAATCGGAGTCACCATGCTGTTTCGACGTTTGTTCCTTTGCGCGTTGCTGGTCGGCGTCTGCAGCGGGTTGCTCCACGCCGCGCTGCAGCGCTGGCAGGTGGTGCCGCTGATCGCCGCGGCCGAGGTGTATGAATCCGCCGCCGAGGCGCAGGAGACGCCGGTCGTGCCAGTGCACGGCGAATCGGTTGTCGCACAGGTCGCCGCTCACGAACACGAACACGATCATGAGCACGAACACGACCATGAGGCGGACGAATGGCAACCGGCCGACGGGCTGGAGCGCACCGGCTGGACGATCGCCGCCAACATCCTCGCGGCGACCGGCTACGCGCTGCTGCTGATCCCGATGCTCGCGCTGTGGGATCGTTCGCGCGGTGGTGCGGCGGCCTCGTGGAAGACCGGGCTCGCCTGGGGCGCTTGTGCCTGGCTGGCGACCTTCGCGTTGCCGGGCCTCGGGCTGCCACCGGAGCTGCCGGGCGTCGGCGCCGCGGCGCTGCGTTCGCGCCAGRCCTGGTGGTTGCTGACCGTCGTCTGTTCCGGCGCCGGCCTTGCCGCGCTGATGCTTGCGCGCCGCAGTGTGTGGGCCTGGCGCTGCATTGGCGTCGTGCTGCTCGCCGTGCCGTTCGTTGTCGGTGCTCCGCAGCCCGAGGTCGATGCCTTCTCTGCCTTCAGCGGCGACGCTGTCGTGCAGATGCACCTGTTGTCGACGCAATTCGTACGCGCCACGGCGCTGGCGACCGCGCTGTACTGGTTGTCGCTCGGCGCGTTGTCGGCCGTCGTCATGGCGCGTTGGGTCAGGCCGCTGGTCGGCACCTTCGGCTTCGGCGGCAAGGTGGTAACGCCGGCTGCGGAGCGTGCCCTGTGAGCGCCGGCAAGATCATGCTCGTGGGCATCGGCCCCGGCAGCGTCGAGCACATGACGCAGCGTGCGCGCGCGGCCATTGCCGAAGCGGACACCGTGATCGGGTATGTCACCTACATCAAGCTGGTGGAGGACCTGCTCGAAGGCAAGGAGATCATCCGCAAGTCGATGACGGAGGAACTCGACCGCGCCGTCAGCGCGCTGGAGGCCGCGCAAGCCGGCCGCAAGGTGGCGCTGATCTCGTCGGGCGACGCCGGCGTCTACGGCATGGCCGGGCCGACCTACGAGGTGCTGTTCCAGGCTGGCTGGACGCCCGAGTCCGGCGTGGAGGTGGAAATCGTGCCGGGGGCCTCGGCCCTCAACAGCTGCGCCGCAYGGGTTGGCGCACCGCTGACGCACGACTTCTGTGCCATCTCGCTGTCCGACCTGCTGACGCCGTGGCCGGTGATTGCGCGACGGCTGAACGCCGTGGCGGCGGCCGACTTCGTCGTCGCGCTCTACAACCCGAAGAGCGGCCGCCGCACGCGCCAGATCGTCGAGGCGCAGCGGCTGTTCCTCAGCCACCGCAAGCCTGACACGCCGGTGGCGATCGTCAAGTCGGCCTACCGCCGACGCGAGCGCATCGAGTTCACCACCTTGGCGCACATGAGCGAGGCCGACATCGGCATGCTGACGACCGTTCTCATCGGCAACAGCAACACCTTCGTGCGCCACGGCCTGATGGTCACGCCGCGCGGCTACGCCAACAAGTACGACATGGACAGCCACGGCGCCCATGCCGGCGAGAAGGCCGGCCGCTCGCTCTCGACCGGGCTGCTCGGCTGGCTCGATGCGTTGGCGGCCGCACATGCCGCCGGCGACAGCATTGCCATGCTGGCCGAGCGCTACGACCTGCCGGCCTCGTACATCGAGGCGACGCTGGCGGAACAGTTGGACCCCGCGGCGGAAGAGACAAAACCCGAGCGCGAGGAGACCGACGCATGAGTGTCGAGAAGCCGAAGATCGGGGCCTACCGCCGGCACCTGCTCGTGTGCACCGGCCCACGCTGCACGCAGGACAACGCCTCGCAAGACCTGTTCGACAGCCTGGGCGACAAGTTCAAGGCGGCGGGCGTGAACGACGGTGAACTGCGCGTCAAGCGAAGCCGTGTCAACTGTTTCGCGGCCTGCAAAGGCGGCCCGGTGATGTG
>NZ_JBFUGE010000418.1:0-5235 GCF_056403075.1 Ideonella sp. P3_A4
ATGCGAGCGCCACCTACGTCGCCGAGCATGGCAGCCCGTCCGACCCCGCAGACCTGGCCCACCACCCGCTGGTGGGCTTCGACGACAGCATGGCCGAGCACCGCGCGGCGCGCTGGCTGGCCCAGGTCGCCCCGCGGGCCCGGATGGCCGCCCGCAACAGCAGCGTGCTCGGCGTGCTGCAGTCGGCCAAGGCGGGGCTGGGCGTGGCGCCCTTGCCCACCGCGATCGGCGACGCCGAGCCCGAGTTGGTCCGCGTGCTGGGCCCGGTCCCCGAGCTGACCCGCATCTGGCGTGTGCTGGCGCATCCAAGCGTCCGGCACAGCCAGCGGGTCTCGGCGTTCTTCGACTTCATCGTCGACGAGATCGACACGCTGCGGCCGATCTTCGGCGGCTGAGCCGGTTCACCGCACCACTTGCCGCACCCGCTTGACTTTCATTTAACCAAGTCGTTAAATGAAAATCATGCCCCTGGCCCATGACCCCTTGAGTTCCGCCTTCGCCGCACTGGCCGATCCGACGCGCCGCGCCATCCTGGCCCGGCTCGCGCAGGGCCACACGCACGTGGGCGACCTGGCCGAGCCGTTCTCGATCTCGGCTCCGGCTGTGTCGCGCCACCTGCGCGTGCTCGAAGAAGCCGGTCTGATCGAGCGCCAGGTCGATGCGCGCTGGCGCATCTGCCACCTCAAGCCCGAGGGCCTGCAGGCCGCACACGACTGGCTGGCGCAGTACCGCAACTACTGGGAGGCCAGTCTCGACCGGCTGGCCGAGCTGCTCGAAGCACCGCCGGCCGCCACCGACGCCTCGCCGCCGGCCGCCCGACCGCGACGCCCAACAACCCGATCCAAGACCCGCGCGCCACGCGCCACGCCACCGCTGAAAAGGAAACCGCGATGAACCCGAACGAAACCTTCGAGTTGACGATGACCCGCTTCTTCCGCGCGCCGCGCGAGAAGGTCTACGCCGCCTTCGTCCAACCCGAGCTGATGGGCGCATGGCAATGCCCGCGAGGGATGGCGGTCGAGGTGAGTGCCGATGTGCGCGTGGGCGGTGCCTACCGGCTGCAGATGCGTGCACGCGATGGCCGCCAGTACGCGGTCGGTGGCCAGTTCGTTGAGCTGAGTCCGCCGGACCGCTTGTCCTATACCTGGGCCTGGGAAGGTGACGGGCCGGTACCTGCCGGCCTGCAGACGGTGATCGAGGTCGACCTGGTCAGCCGCGACGGTGGCACTGAAATGCGCATGCACCACACCGGCTTCCGCAATGCGCTGGAAAGCAGCAACCACCGCCACGGCTGGGACTCGTGCTTCAACAAGCTCAACGACCTGGTCGACCCGCAGGGCACCGCCGGCACCTTGACGCTGCTCGGCAGCCCGCGCAGCAGCTATGTGCGTACCGCGCGCWTGGGCTTTGCGGAAAAGGGCGTGGCGATCACACTCAAGCCCGTCGCCCCGCATTCGCCCGAGCTGTTGGCCGTGCACCCCTTCGGCCGCATGCCGGCCTTGCTGGACGGCGAAAACGCGATCTGGGAAACGACCGCGATCCTGCGTTTTGTCGACGAGTCCTTCGGCGACGGCCCGTTGCTCACGCCCGGCCGCATCAGCGACCGGGTGCAGTGTGACCAGTGGGTCAGCGCCGTCAACTGCTACCTGTACGACACGATGGTCCGCCGTTACGTGCTGCAGTACATCTTTCCGAAAGGCGAGGCCGGCCAGCCCGACCGCGCGGTGATCGACCGTGCCGTCAGCGAGATGCCGGCGCAGTTGGCCGCACTGGAGAAGGTGTACGAGCGCGGCGACTTCATCGCCGGCGAAGGCATCTCGTTTGCCGACCTGTTCGTGGCACCGATCCTGTATTACGTGGAGCAGATGCCCGAGGGCAAGCGTCTGCTGACCGACATGCCGAACATCCGCCGGGCGCAAGGTGTGATCCGCCAGCGCCCGAGCTTCATTGCCACCGCGCCCTGATCGCCACCCCGCGACGACCCCCTCCCACCCCGCGCCACCCGCGCAGAAAAGGAAAGGACATCACGATGCAAGCCAACACCAAGACCCCGTACCTGCCCGGCAAGTTCATCTGGTTTGAACATGTCTCGAACGACCTGGCCAAGGCTCGCGCGTTCTACGAGCCGCTGTTCGGCTGGCACACCGAGGCGATGCCGATGGGCGGTCAGACTTACCACATGCTGCTCAACGGCAACCAAGGCATCGGCGGTCTGCGCACGGCCGACGCCGGCACGCCCAACCACTGGATCAGCTACATGTCGGTCAAGAACGTGGACGAGGGCGTGAAGGCCGCCACCGCGGCTGGCGCCAAGCTGCTGATGCCACCGACCGACTTCCCGACAGTGGGCCGCGGCGCAGGCCTGGCCGACCCGACCGGTGCCGCCTTCTGCCTGTGGACCAGCGACAAGGGCGACGAGCCCGATGGCGACGTGCCAGTCGGCAGCTTCGTCTGGAACGAGCTCTCGACCAGCGACGCGAAGAAGGCGCTCGCCTTCTACGAGAAGGCCTTCGGCTACACCCACAGCACGATGGACATGGGCGAGCAAGGCACCTACTACATCCTCAACACTGGCGGCGACAAGGGCCGCGCCGGCCTGTTCCAGCCCAAGGAGCCGATGCCGACGATGTGGCTACCGTATGTGCACGTGGAAGACTGCGACGCCACATTCGCCAAGGCGCAGAAGCTCGGCTCGGGCTTCGTGGCGATGCCGCCGACCGACATCCCCACCGTCGGCCGCATCGCGATCTTCGGCGACTCGCTGGGTGCGGCGGTCGCGATCCTCAAGCCCGATCCGAAGATGTAAAGGAGCCGATGATGGCCAACCATGTCTACAAACTCGTCGAGATCGTTGGCACATCCACCACCGGCACCGACGATGCGATCCGCAACGCGATCGAAACCGCCGCCAAGACCATCCGCCGGATCGACTGGTTCGAAGTGCTTGAGACGCGTGGCCACGTCGCGGATGGCAAGGTCGACCACTACCAGGTCACGCTGAAGGTCGGCTTCCGCGTCGAGGACTGAGGCCGGCGCGGTCGCGCCATGGGTGCCGGGCAACGCCTGGCCTGCGCGCTCGCGCTGATGCGGGACGTGGGCGCGCCTTGGTTACGCGCGCCTGCCCAGGCGCCACCGGTGGCGGCCGCGGGCGCGCCGGTCGTGCTGCGCTGCGCATCGACGGGCCCATCGGCCCCGCGACGGCAGACTATGTGCGCCGCGGGCTGGACGATGCCATTCGCGCAGGCCCAGCTCGTGGTGCTGCAGATGAACCCATCCGCTCATGGCTGATTTCTATGAGACGCCATGTGCAAGCTGCGCCTGTGCAGCTTCCTGCAGCACCCAGGCCTTGAACGCCTGCACCTTCTTCAACCGCCGCCGACTGCTCGCATAAACCAGCCAATGGTCTTTGCCGTCGCGCGCCACGGTGTCGAAAGGCTGCACCAGGCGCTTGGCGGCCAACTCGGCGGCAAAGACTAACGGCGAGGCGATGGCGACGCCGTGGCCAGCCAGGGCTGATGCCACGTCCATCTGCTGAATGCCGAATTCGACGCCAGCTGAAGCGAGTGGCTCGTCGGTTGTCACGCCCACCTGTTGCAACCACAGCGTCCACCATGCCGAGCGGCCGATGCGCGGCAGTCGCGCCAGCTGCGCTGGTGAGCGCAAACGATGCTGGCGCGCAAAGGCCGGGCTGCAAAGAGGCGTGAACACGTTCGGAAAGAGGAAGTCAGCCTCCAACCCCGGCCAGTCGCCGTTGCCGCTTCGAATGGCCACATCGGCCTGCAGTAGCAGGTCCACGGCTTCGATCGAAGTGTCCATGCGCACCGCGAGCTCAGGGTGCTGCAGCTGGAACGCGCCCAGACGTGGCGCCAGCCAGCTCGCAGCAATGGTCGGCAGCGTGGAGATAACCAGCAGATGCTCTGACTGCCCCTGCGCCCGCGCGAAGCCTTCGCGCAGCTGGTCGAACGCGGCGGTGGTGGAGCTGGCCAGCCCTTGGCCCAAAGGCGTGAGCGCGACGCCGCGCGGCAGCCGCACGAACAGCGGGGCGCCGAGGCGATCCTCCAGCTGCTTGACCTGGTAGCTGACCGCAGCCTGCGTCATGTGCAGCTCGACCGCTGCCAGGGTGAAGCTGCCCAGCCGTGCGGCCGCCTCGAAAACGCGCACGCTGCTGAGGGGAGGAAGGGCGGGACGCGCCAGCTCTGACATAAGGCGTGTTGATGTGTGGAACTGAGAATTCTCGTTGCTGCCTCATGACTTCGTCCAGAGAATCTGCATCGACGCCATCAGCTCACCTTGTTTGTCGTCGTTGACACGACCTCCTCCTCGAATTGAAAAGACCCACCATGCTCCGTCCACTCTCTGATGCTTCGGCTCAACTCTCACAACAGCTCGACACGATGCTGGGCGAGCGGCTGAACGCCTTTCCGCAGCAGGCCACCCAACTGGGCCTGGACGTTGGCGACCACGCCGCCTTGCGCGGCAGGCTCGACATCACCTCGGCCGATTCCCTTGATGCCTACCTGCAGGGCCTGCGTACCGCCGCCGACGCGCTGGGAGATGTGGACGCGCAGGCCTTGCCCGACATGGCGCGCATGGATCGCGACGCTGTGCTCTTCCATGCCCGGGCGACGCTCGAAGCGGCGGCTGCCCTGCCCCATGGCCAGCCTCAGGAGACGCAGCCTTACGTGGTGACCCAGTTGTCGGGCATCTACTACGCACTGCCGGATTTCCTCTGCACACAGCACCCAGTGGCATCCGCCTCCGATGCCCAAGCCTTTGTCGATCGGCTGGCCGGTTTTGGCGCGGCGTTGGATGACGAGACCGCGCGCATCGCGGCTGACGCCGCCGCGGGCATCACACCACCCAGCTTTGTGCTCGACACCACGCTGCGCAACATGCGCGCGCTGTTGACCACGCCGACGCTGCAGGACGGCGTGCTGAAGTCGCTGGTGCAACGAACGAGCGAGCACGGCATCGCGGGCGACTGGGAGCGCCAAGCACGGCAGATTCTCGAGCAACAGGCGCTGCCTGCGGTGGCGCGCCAGGTCGACATGCTGGAGCGCGCGCGCCGGCTCAGCAGCCAAGACGCTGGCGTGTGGAAGCTGCCGCACGGCGAGGCTTACTACGAAAAGGCGATCGTGGCGCAGACCACCAGCCGCATGGGCTCGAAGGCCATTCACGAGGTCGGCATCGAGCAGGTGGCCGACATCACCAGCCAGCTCGAGGCGACCTTGCAAG
>NZ_JBFUGE010000419.1:0-5227 GCF_056403075.1 Ideonella sp. P3_A4
TGGTAGCGCTGCTCGTCGTCCGGCGCATCGGCGTGGGTGATGTAAGGCGGCAGCGGCACATGGCCGAAGGCCTGCAGCAAGGCGAACGGGTCGGCCGGAAAGCGCAGGCGGAACAGCGAATCGTCCGGCCCGGCGCGGCCCAGCACCTCGGCGTCGAAGCCGGCGGCACCGATCTGCCCCACTTGGCCGAAACGCACGCTGCTGCCCGGCTTGGGTGACTTGCTGGCGCGCAGATGGGCCAGCACCTGGTGCGGCGGCTCGCCGTCAACGTCTGGCACGACCCGCTCGACCAGCGCCTCGACGGCACCGCCGGTGGGTTTTTCGCCCAGCAGCCGGGCCTTGATGACGCGGGTGTCGTTGAAAACCAGCAGGTCGCCCGGCGTCAACAGCGCGGGCAGTTCACGGAACACGCGGTCCACTGGGCGTTCACCGCGGCCGTCGAGCAGGCGCGAGGCGCTGCGCTCGGGGCTCGGGTGCTGCGCGATCAGGTCAGGCGGCAGCGTGAAGTCGAAATCGGCGAGGGTGTAGGTACGGCGGTTTTGGGCGGGCATGGGCTTGCAGGCTTCACCGGCCTTCAAAGCGATGGCCAGATTGTTCCACGCCGCCACGGTGGCGCGATAGCCCCGTGTGCGGTGTGCCCGTCTTAGGGGACGTTCGCGCGATTCGGTTCCGCGACGCGAACCGCGCCGCAGGCCGCCCGCCGGGTCAGTGCGACCCGGGTGCCGGCGCCTGCGCGGCGGCCGGGTTGGCCTGGGCGCGCGCATCGGAGCGGTCCCAGGCCCATGCGAAGGCGACGCCCAGGCCCAGCACGGTGGTGATCAGAACAAGCAGGCGGAGAGCAAAACGCATGGTGGACTACTGCAGGAATACGGCGCGAACAGATTGTCTGGTGATTTCGGCACAACCGCGATCATCGTTAGTGAGCAGTCGCAAGCAGGGGTCACTGCCTGTGGCGTGGACGCCGCAGAGCGGACCGCAGGAATGGCCGAAGTGACAATGCCGTGCATGCCCAGCCCCGTTGCCACCCCCGCCGCCAAATCTGGCCCGGCGCGGGCGCTGGAAACGCTGGGGCTGACGACGCCGATCTCGCTGGCGCTGCACCTGCCGCTGCGCTACGAAGACGAGACCCAGCTGACGCCGCTGGTCGGAGCCCGGCCCGGCGACACGCTGCAGATTGAAGCCGTGGTCCAGGAGGCGCGGGTCGAGTTCCGCCCGCGACGCCAGCTGGTGGTGCAGCTGGCCGACGATGAGGGCGAGACGCTGGTGCTGCGCTTCGTCAACTTCTACCCCTCGCACCAGAAGACGCTGCAACCCGGCGCCCGCATCCGCGCCCGCGGCGAGCTGCGCGGCGGCTTTTTCGGCCGCGAGATGGTCCACCCGCAGTTCAAGGCGGTGCAGCCGGACACGCCGCTGGCCGCCGAGCTGACCCCCGTCTACCCGACCACCGCCGCGCTGCCGCAGGCCTATTTGCGCAAGGCCGTGGCGTCGGGGCTGCAGCGCGCGGGCCTGGGCGAGGTGCTGCCGGCCGGTGTCGTGCCGGCGGGGCTGCCGCCGCTGCGCGAGGCCTTGCTGTTCCTGCACCACCCGCCGCCGAACACCGCACTGGCCACGCTGGAAGACCACAGCCACCCGGCCTGGCAGCGCCTGAAGTTCGAGGAGCTGCTGGCCCAGCAGCTGGCGCAGGCGCAGTCACGGCGCGAACGGGCGCAGCTGGCGGCACCGGTGCTGGCTGCGCGGGTCGACGGCCTGCATGCGCAGCTGCTGGCCACTCTGCCGTTTCGCCTGACAGGCGCGCAGCAACGCGTGACGCGCGAGATCGCCGCCGACTTGAGCCTGGGCCGGCCGATGCACCGCCTGCTGCAGGGCGACGTGGGCGCCGGCAAGACCGTGGTTGCGGCGCTGGCTGCAGCCGTGGCCATCGACGCCGGCTGGCAATGCGCGCTGATGGCGCCGACCGAGATCCTGGCCGAGCAGCATTTCGCCAAGCTGGTGCAATGGCTGCAGCCGCTGGGTGTGCAGGTGGCCTGGCTGACCGGCAGCAAGCGCGGCAAGGCGCGCGAACGCGCGTTGGCCGCCGTGGCCAGTGGCGAGGCCGCGCTGGTGGTCGGCACCCATGCGGTGATCCAGAGCGACGTGCAGTTCGCACGGCTCGGCCTGGCGGTGGTCGACGAGCAGCACCGCTTCGGTGTCGCGCAGCGGCTGGCGCTGCGGCGCAAGTTGCAGCTGCCGGGGGGCAGCGGCGGGTCTGGAGGCTCCATCGAGCCCCACCTGCTGATGATGACCGCGACGCCGATCCCGCGCACGCTGGCGATGACCTACTTCGCCGACCTGGAGGTGTCGACGATCGACGAGTTGCCGCCTGGTCGCACGCCGATCGTCACCAAGCTGATCGCCGACAACCGGCGCGAAGAATTGATCGCGCGCATCCGCGACGAGGTGGCGCAGGGCAAGCAGGTCTACTGGGTCTGCCCGCTGATCGAGGCGGCGGAAGAGACAGGCGAAGCGCCGGCCAAGCCCACGCGAGGCAAACCGATGGCCGAGTTGCGCAACGCAACCGAGACCCATGCGCAGCTGAGCGCCGCATTGCCCGGTGTCGAGGTCGGCCTGATCCACGGCCGGCTCAAGTCCGCCGACAAGGCCGCCGTGATGGCGCGCTTCAAGGCCGGCGAGTTGTCGGTGCTGGTGGCCACCACGGTGATCGAGGTCGGCGTCGACGTGCCGAACGCGAGCCTGATGGTGGTCGAGCATGCCGAGCGTTTCGGCCTCGCCCAGTTGCACCAGCTGCGCGGCCGCGTCGGGCGCGGCGAGGTGGCCAGTGTCTGCGTGCTGATGTACTCATCGCCCTTGTCCGACAGCGGCAAGCAGCGCCTGCGTGCGATGGCCGAGACCAACGACGGCTTCGAGATCGCGCGCCGCGACCTCGAGATCCGCGGGCCGGGTGAGTTCATGGGCGCACGCCAATCGGGCGATGCATTGCTGCGCTTTGCCGACCTGGCCGAAGACGCGCCGCTGCTGGCCCAGGCGCGCCGCCAAGCGGTCTGGCTGCTCGACCACCAACCGCATGCGGCGCAAGCCCATGTCGCACGTTGGCTGGGCCATCAGCTCGACTACCTGAAAGCCTGACGAGACAATGTGACGCACTCGGCCAGGTCAGCGGGACCGACGCAATGATCAACAACCATCAACAAGCGACAAGCTGTTCACGCGCGTTTTGCCGTGACGCCCGGTGAGGCGTGAAGAGGCGTTAACCCGCCCCCCAGTTCTCGGGATGGTTGTGGCCCCCTGCTGGCGCCGACAGTCTGCGAAGCACTGCCCGGTCCAGCCGCCGCCCCGGCCTCAGGTGCACAGACTGCTTGCCGCGTCGACGACGACGGGCACGACGGTTACCCCTCCCAATCCACCGTTGGAGACTCCATGACCAAGTTCACCTTGATTCATCAAGCGACGATTGCTGCGCTGGCCTCGTTCGCCGCGCTGGCCGTGCAAGCCGCGCCGGCTGCCGATCACCCGGCCGTGCAACGTGCGCTGTCGCACCTGCAAGGCCAGGCCGCTGTGGCCGGCCACGTGTCCGCCGGCGACAGTTTCCAGGCGAGTGACCTGATGGCCGATGCCGACGGCTCGCAACACGTGCGCTTCCAGCGCCTGTACCGCGGCCTGCCGGTGATCGGCGGTGACCTGGTGGTGCATCTGTCCGCGAACGGCCAGTACCGCGACCTGTCGATCTCGCAAGCTTCGCGCATCGAGCTGGACGTCAAGCCGCAAATGGCCTCGCGTGACGCCGCCGCCAAGGCGCTGGCCGCGTTCCCGCACCGCGGCGGCAAGGTCGACAGCCAACAGCTGGTCGTCTATGCCCGCGACACCCAACCGCAACTGGCCTGGAACGTGCTGGTCAAGGGCGTGCAGGCCGACGGCACCCCGAGCGAACACCACGTGATCATCGGCGCCGGCGGCAAGGTGCTGGACCGCTGGGACGACGTCCACACCGCCGACGACGTCGGCCAGGGCAAGACGCTGTACTCCGGCAACGTGTCGGTGCACGACAAGTTCACCGCCTCCACCGGCAAGTACAAGCTGAAGGACATCACGCGCGGCAAGCACTACACGGTGGACATGAAGCACACCACCGGCAGCGAAACCATCTTCACCGACACCAACAACGTCTGGGGCAACAACGCCGAGTCCAGCAACGAGACTGTCGGTGCCGACGCGCACTACGGCCAGAACATGACCTGGGACTACTACAAGAACGTCCATGGCCGCAACGGCATCGCCAACGACGGCAAGGGTGCCCGTTCGCGCGTGCACTATTCGAACAACTACGACAACGCGTTCTGGAGCGACAGCTGCTTCTGCATGACCTACGGCGACGGCAGCTTCTTCACGCCGCTGGTGTCGCTGGACGTGGCCGGCCATGAGATGACGCACGGTGTGACCTCGCGCACTGCCAAGCTGATCTACTCGGGTGAATCCGGTGGCCTGAACGAAGGCACGTCCGACATCTTCGGTTCGATGACCGAGTTCTATGCCAACAACGCCAACGACCCGGGCGACTACCTGATCGGCGAAGAGCTGTCGAGCTCGCCGCTGCGCAACATGATCACGCCGAGCAGCGACGGCGCCTCGTCCGACTGCTGGTACTCGGGCGTCGGCAACCTCGACGTGCACTACTCGTCGGGCGTGGCCAACCACTTCTTCTACCTGCTGGCCGAGGGCACGACCAACGGCTCGCCGTCGAAGACCTGCGTCGCGGGCAACACCCGCACGGCCACCGGCAACGGCACGCTGACCGGCATCACCCGCGCCAAGGCCGAGAAGATCTGGTACCGCGCGCTGACGATGTACATGACCGCCAGCGAAACCTTCGCCAAGGCCCGTCTGGACACGGTCCAGGCCGCGACCGACCTGTACGGCGCCGGCTCGCCCGAAGTGGCCGCGGTGCACGCCACCTGGACGGCCGTCAACCGCCCGTAATCGCTTCGCGCCGCCCCGGCGGCGCAGCCCTCGAAGCCGCCCAGCGCCTCTCGGCCCGGGCGGCTTTTTCTTGGCTCTTTGCGCGTTGCCTATGGATGAGCGAATCGGCCGAGGGAGAGGCTGAGGAGCTGCTCCGGAGGTAGGTGGCGCGGCGCGCAGCGGTCAACAGCCCTGAACCAACCCAGGTAGTGGTGCAGGTAGGTGGTAGCCACACCGCGAAAGCGGCGCAGCCAGCCCTTGAGCCGTGAGTGGTAGG
>NZ_JBFUGE010000420.1:0-5224 GCF_056403075.1 Ideonella sp. P3_A4
GGGCGACAGGTTGCGCGGCAAGGCCGGCGGACGGTGGGCCAGGCGCCAAACTAGGCGCACGAGCACCAGTGCCAGCAGCAGAATGCCGATCGACTTGTGCAGGTTGATCACGGCACCGCGCGCAGGCGTGCCGCGTGGTGCGATCGTGTCCAGCGCAAAGCCGAACACGATCTGCGCCAGCAAAGCCAGGCCGATGCCCCAATGCAGCAGCATCGCCACCCGGCCGTACCGAGCGTCGTTGTTCGTTTTCATGGTGCTCCCTTCTAGAAGCTGTAGCTGGCGTTCACGCCGGCCAACCAGGTGCGTCCCGGCGCCGGCTCGAAGAAGCGGCCGTTGCCTTCGTTGACGATCACCGAACCGGCGTAGCGCCGGTCGAACAGGTTGTCGGCGCGCACAAAACCGCTGAAGCCCCAGGCGCCACGCCGAACGCGGTAGCCCACGCTCGCACTGGCGATCGCGAAACCCGCCGCCTCGTCGCTGTTGAGGTCGTTGACCGGCACACGGCTCAAGGCCCGCAGCTCGGCACCGGCGTTCCAGCCTTCGGCCGGCGCCCACTGCAGCGCGGCATAGGCCGAGCTGCGCGCCACACCTGGCAAGCGGTTGCCGGCCGGGATGACCAGCGTCGGCGTGGCACATGGCGGCGCGGCGCAGGTGGTGAAGCTGTCGTCGTAGCGTGCATCCAGCCAGGTCAGTGCGGCGCTGGCCTTCCAGTCGTTGCTGAAGCTTGCGCTCCAGCCCAGCTCGACACCGTCGCGCCGGGTCTTGCCGGCGTTCTGGAAGCTGGCGCGGCCGCCGAGGTTGGTCTGCGTGACGATCTCGTCGTCGGTTCGCACCGCGAACAGCGCCAGGTTCAAGGCCTGGCCCTCGCCGATGCGCCACTTGGCGCCCAGCTCCAGGTTGTCGCTGCGGGCCGGCTTCAGCGCGGTGTTGACACCCGCCGAGCCGTCGCTGCGATAAGCCAGCTCGTTGAGCGTCGGCGTCTCGAAGCCACGGCCGGCCGACAGGTACAGGTGCAGCGCGTCGCTGGCGAGGTACATCACCGACAGCACTGGCGTCGTTGCGCTGAACGCCGTGCTGCCGCTGTCGTCGCCATTCGGGCCGCTGATGTAGTGGTCGCGGCTGCGCACCTTGACCTCGCTGTGGYGCACTCCGGCGTCCAGCCGCCACATCGGGCTGGGCCGCAGCGTGGCCTGCAGGTACTGGTCGAACGCAGTGCTGCGATTGTTCTCGTCGCGCCGCAGATTGCCCTTCACGCCAAGCACGTCGCCGATGAAGTTCTCGTAGCCACGGCGGTGTTCGTCGAGTGCGTCGAACGACACGCCGGCGACCAGCGCATAAGGCATTGCCGCGCGTCGCTCGTCCAGCGTCCAGCGCAAGTCAGTGCCCTGGTAGTCGCGGGCCAGGTCGATCACGCCACCGGGGTGGTTGGGGCTGCCCTGCGGTGCGGTGGGGATGGCCTGGAACTGCTCGGTGTGGCGGCTGCCGCCRTACACCATCGCCTGCAGCCGCTGGTTGCCGGCCATCGCATGCTCGTAAGTCGCGCCCAGCTGGGTCTGGTCGACCCGCTTGCGCGTGTTGAAGCTGAGCGCCACCGGGTCCACGCTGCGCGGGTCGGTGTCGTACTGGGCGCGCGTCAGGCCCAGCGGGTCTTGCGCCTCGGGCAACGAAACGCTGTTGGCCACCACCGTCAGCTTGTCGCCTTCGAATGGCCGCCAGGTCAGCTTCAGGTTGCCCAGGTCGCGCCGCGCAGCGCTGTGCTCGCGGTAGCCGTCGGTCTCGAAGTGGCTGAGGTTCGCTGCATAACCAAACGCACCCGCCTCGCCCAGCGCCTGCACGTTGGCCCGCATCACGTCGTCACTGCCCGCGGCCAGGCCCATGCCCAGCGTTGGCGGGCCACTGCCCTCTGCGGTTGTCACCTCGATCACGCCGCCCGACGAATTGCCATACAGCGCCGAGAAAGGCCCGCGCAAGATCTCGATCCGCTGGGCCGAGCCCAGGTCGGCATGCGAGAGCTGGCCCTGCCCATCGGGCAAGGTGGCGGGGATGCCGTCGATGTACATGCGCACGCCGCGGATGCCGAAGGTCGAACGCGCACCGAAGCCACGCACCGAGACCTGCACGTCCTGCGCGTAGTTCTGCCGGTCGCGCGCCAGCAGACCCGGCACCGGGCCCAGGCTTTCAGAGATGTTGACCTGCAGCCGGTTGTCGCGAACCTGATCGCCACCGATGCGGTCGACCGATGCGGGCACGTCGAACGGTTGTTCGGCCAGGCGGGTGCCGACGACGACCACGCTGGAGGTGGCCGCAGCAGGTGCGTCGGCCGCTTGGGCGTGCGCCTGCCATGGCAGCGCAGCCAGCAGCAGCGCATGCAGGCCACGCAGCGCGAAGGGGGGGTTGTCTCGTGTCATGTCGTTGTCGTCCCGTCCATTGGAGTCGTCGGTCGCAGCGGTGCTCAAAGATGCCAGCCCACACGCTGTTCGGCAAACAGGGCCTGCAAACGTCCGCTGGCTTGCAGCGTTTGCATCGCCTCTTGCAAGGCTGCGGCCAGCTCGGTGGCGTCTTGCCGGATGGCGCAGCCCACCGCCCAGCCGCCGGGCGGCACGCGCGGCGATGGCAATGGCTGCAGCTCGAAGCGTTTGTCTCCACCCAGCACGCTTTCCAGCTCAGACGCCAGGCCCGCCGCCGCGTGGGCCTGGCCGTCGCGCAGCGCCTGGGCAGCGCCCACGCCGTCGGCAAACGCCGTGCGCAGGCCGGACGTCAGCGCACCGGCCAACAACCAGCCCGCCATCGACTGCCCCGCCACGGCCACGGGGTGGCCCTCCAGCTCGGCCAGGTTCTCGATTCTGCCGAGCTGTTCGCGCTGCACGGCCAAGACCACACGCTCCCGGTAGTAAGGCGCCAGCACCAGCACCTGCGGGTTGGCCTGCATCAGCGCCCGCTCCACCGGCACGTGCAGCAGCACGTCGGCTGGGCCCCAGCCCAGGTAGTGCCCTTTCCACACCATGTTGCGCAGGTCGTCGCTCATGTTCTCGCCGGCCTGGAACGGCAGTGGGCTGAACTTCAGGCCCATTGCCTGCGCCAGCGCGCGGCCCAGCTCCATGTCGATGCCACGGCCGTTCGCATGGAACGGCGGCATCTCCTGGTACAGGCCGACCATGAGGCTGCCGCGCTCGCGGATGCGCGCCAGGCTGCCGCCCTGCGCGCGACCGACGCTGGGCAACATCGCAGCGCCGGCCATGGCCAGCAGTGCACGTCGACTCGGTTCACATCGGTTTTTCACGGCGCGTCTCCAGATAAGCCTTGATGGCCCAGATGGCCTCCTGGTTCAGCGTGCCCTCGAACGGCGGCATGTAGACCGCGCCGTTGCGAGAGCGGCCGTGCCGCACGGTGGTCAGAAAATATTGGTCGTTCTCGGCCACGCACGCCGCCTTCTTGGCCGTGTCTTTCAAGATGCTGCAGTCGTTGTCGAGCCGGCGCAGATCGGGCGCGATGCCACCGGAGATGGCCTCCAGCCCATGGCAACGCGCGCAGTTCTGGTTGAAGGCCGAGGTGCCGATGCGCACCGCCACGCCCTGGCTGGCGTCCTGCTCGCGAAACGGGTTCTGCTCGCGCCAGCCTTCGCCGAGGCTGGGMAGCTCATGCGTGTCCACCGCCTGCGGTGTCACGTCGCCATGCGCCAGGGCGACGGCATAAGCCACCAGGCCGGTGACCAAGGCCGCAGCCGCGCAGGCCGTGTGAAAGCTTTGTCTCCTCATCTCTGAATCTCCTGGTGAAGGTGGATGCGATTGCTGTCTGTTTCGCAAAGCACATGCCACCGACGTGCGGGCAACCTCATGGGGACCTTGCTCAGGGAAAACAAGCACGCGCTTGTTCCAAATGAAGACAACGGGACAGCTGTGACACCCAGCCTGGTACGCCCCGACGTCGGATCGGGCTGAACTGGAACAGCAAACCCTCGTCTTCGTGGGCGGTGTCACGGGCACGGCTGTTGCGAACAAGACCGCCCATGACGCGTTGGACTGTTTCCCTGTGGCGCTCACCGGCCCTGCCGTGTTTGGCGCTGTCGAGCCTGGGGGCCGTCAGCGCACAGGCCCAAGCCGACATGCCCGCAATTCAACAGATCGAGATCGTCGCCACCTCGCCGCTGCCCGGCCAAGGCGTGGACAGAGACCTTCTGCCCTACATGACCCAGGTGCTGCGGCGCGGCACGATCGACGCGGCGCAAGCCGAGACCACCAGCGATCTGCTCGCGCGCCGCGCGGCCGGTGTGCAGGTCAACGACGTGCAGGGCAGCCCCTACCAAGGCGACCTGAGCTTTCGCGGCTTTCGCGCATCGGGTCTGCTGGGCGCACCGCAGGGCCTGTCGGTCTACCTCGACGGTGTGCGCATCAACGAGCCCTTCGGCGACGTCGTCAACTGGGACCTGATCCCCGAGTTCGCGCTCGACAGCGTGGCGCTGGTGCCCGGCGCCAACCCAGCCTTCGGCTTGAACACGCTCGGTGGCGCGATCTCGCTGACCACGCTCGATGGTCGCCACGCGCCGGGCTTGCAGGCCGAGGCCAGCGCGGGCAGCTTCGGTCGCCGGCGGCTGAGCCTCACACACGGCGGCGTCGATGACGACTGGGATCACTTCATTGGCATCGGCCTGTTCGACGAAACCGGTTGGCGCGACCACTCTGCCGGTCGCCTTGGTTCAGTGCTCGGCAAGCTGCGTGTACAGACCGACGCCGGCCAGTTCGGCCTGCATGCGCTGGCCGCGCGCAGCCGCCTGGTCGGCAATGGCCTCGTGCCATGGGTCAGCCTGGACGATGACGGCAACCGCACGCCGGACCTGGCCTGGTTCCACCGCGCCGCCGTCTACACCTTCCCAGACCGAACCGACCAACGTCTGGCGCAACTGACCGCCACCTGGCGCTACACGCTCGACAACGGCGCCGCGCTCGACGCGCTGGCCTACAGCCGCCACACGCGGCGTGACAGCGTCAACGGTGACCAGGCGGACGACGAAGACAGCGGCGCCCTCGCCTCGTTCAACCGCACGGCTACGCGGCAGCAAGGCCAAGGTGCGGCGATGGCCTGGTCGTCACGCATGGGGCCCCATCAATGGCAGCTCGGCGCCAATGTGGACCGAGCCCATGTGCGCTACCGGCAAACCGAACAGGCCGGCGACTTCAACGCCGCCCGCGGTGTGGTGCCCATCGACGGCGCCGAGCCTGAGCTGAGC
>NZ_JBFUGE010000421.1:0-5220 GCF_056403075.1 Ideonella sp. P3_A4
GCCGTGAACGGCATCCAGTAGGCGTCGAGAGCGGCGGGCGAGGGCGTGGTCATCTTCGGATCTCCGGGCCGCAACAGCGACTTCGGTGTCACTGGTGAGGCGTTGATAGGGAAGAGAGTCTAGAGAAGACCCCACGCAATGTGCTTGCGCGATCTGCACGGGGCAACCCTAGGTGGCGCAACTTTCTGCGAAGAATTCTGAGACACTTGGAACAATATGCGAGATTCTCCGAAAACACCGCAATTGGATGCGATCGACAGGCTCATTCTGGAAGAGCTTCAGACCAACGGAAAGCTGTCGAATGTCGAGCTGGCGCAACGGGTGCATCTGTCGCCCTCGGCCTGCCTGCGGCGCGTCAAGCAACTGGAAGACGAGGGCGTCATTTCGCAGTATGTGGCGCTGCTGAACCCGAAGGCAATCGGCCAGCACGGCACCAGCTTCACCATCATCAACCTCGAGAACATGAGCAACGCGCTGCTCGAGGCTTTCGAGCGAGCAGTGCGCGACGAGCCGCAGATCCTCGACTGCTTCTACGTCGCCGGCTCGAACGACTACCTGATCCGCTTCGCCTACCGCGACGCCGAAGACCTGGAGCGCTTCCACACCGAGGTGTTGATGCGCCTGCCGGGCGTCGAGCGCTCCAACTCGATGCTGGTGCTGCGCACGGTCAAGAAGACGACGGCGTTGCCGGTGTCGGCCGAGGCCTGGTAGTAGGCCTCGCCGCCGCAGCGCTCATCATGATGAGGGCGTCGGCTCCGCCCTGGCGATCGGCGGTTGCCGCACCAGCTGCGCCTGCAAGCGCCCACGGGGCAACGACTGCGCCGATGTCTGCGCGAGGTAGGTCAACAGGCCTTCACGCAGCTCGCAGCGCAGGTCGAAGTTCGGCCCTGACGCAGCCGAGCTGACCAGCACCCGCAGCTGCATCGCCTGGTCGGTGGTGTCGGTCACCTGCACCAGGCAGACCCGCTTGTCCCAATTCGGCGACGCTTCACACAGGCGTTTGGCCTCCGCCCGAATGTCATCGACCGAGGTCGTGAAGTCGACCCACAGGAAGACGGTGCCGAGCAGGTCGGCCGTCGTGCGTGTCCAGTTCTGGAACGGGTGCTCGATGAACCAGCTCAGCGGCACCACCAGGCGCCGCTCGTCCCAGATCTTGAGGACGACGTAGGTGGCGGTGATCTCCTCGACTCGGCCCCATTCGCCCTCGATGATCAAGACATCGTCGATGCGCATCGGCTGGGCCAGCGCGATCTGCAGGCCGGCCAGCAGGTTGCTGAAGACCGACTTCGCTGCAATGCCCGCTACTAGGCCAACGACGCCGGCCGAGGCCAGCAGGCTCGTGCCCAGCTGACGGGCGCGAGGAAACGTCATCAGCACGAACGCGACGCCGGTGAGCAGCGCGGCGCTGCAGGCGATGCGCGACAGCACCCGGGCTTGGGTGTGGATGCGCCTGGCCTCGAGGTTATCGGCCACGTCGGCCGGGTGCCGGGCGATCACGCCGTCCGCCAGGCCGCGGATCGCGCCGATACACAGCAAAGTTAGCGACACGATGAGCAGCACGCCGTTCGTGTGCTGCACCAATGACAAGCCGGGCAGGCCCTCGGGCGCACCTTCCCAGATCAGTTGCAGCACCACCAAGGGCGCCAGGGCCTGCACCGGCCGGTCGCACCGCCGAAGGACCGCCTGGGCGAGGGCGGACCAGCCGGCCATGCGGCGGACCACCGGCCGCAGCAGCCGATGCGCCAGTTGTGTGGCCACGAGCACCCCGCCTGCCAGCAGTGCCAGGCTTCCCCAGGGTTCCAGAGTCGTCCAGTTCATCGATCGCCCAAAAGAGTAGATCGGGGCGGGCGGCAAGGATCGGGCCCGCGCTCTTGGGGCGATGGGGCCGCCAAGAGACTTTCTTGCCTACGCAAATTCGGGTGGTCGAAGGCCTCGGGTTTGTCGACCACCCGCGGATCTCCTCTGTTGACAGCCCTGTCGGTGACGGTTAAATTGACTGAAAGCGCTTTCAGCAACCGTTTCCGGCCCGACGCCATCCAGGTTGAAGTCAGGGCGACGGCGAAGCAGAACACGACGAGGCGACAACATTGGGGACAGTTGAGCAAGCGCAGATGCCAGACGGCCAGTTGGCCGGGCCCAACCGACGGGCGTGTCTGGCCTGGGCCGCCGGCCTGGCGGCGTCTTGGGCGTTGCCGGGGTCGTCTGCATGGGCCGCTGGCGAGGCCAAGCAGCACCTGACGATCGCCGCCTATCCGGCGGTAGACAAGGTCATCAAAGCAGCGCTGCCGGCCTTCACGGCGTTGCACCCGAACGTCGACGTTCAGGTGATCAGCCGCGAGTTCGCCGACCACCACACGGCGATGACCACCGCACTGACGACTGCCAGCAACCTGCCGAACCTGATGACGCTGGAGGTCGACTACCTGGGCCGCTTCGCCCGCGGCATCGGTCTGGAAGACCTGACCCAGCCGCCGTACAACGCGCTGCAGTACCGCGACCGCTTCGTTCAATACGCCTTCGACCAGGCCACCGACAAGACCGGCGCGGTGCTCGCGATCCCGACCGACATCGGCGCCGGCACGCTGCTGTACCGTGCCGACCTGCTGGCCAAGGCCGGCGTCAGCGAAGGCGATCTGACCAGCTCGTGGGAGAGCTATGTCGCCGCCGGCCTGCGCGTGCGCGCCGCCACCGGCGCCTACCTGCTGCCGAACGCGCGCGACATCAAGGACATCGTGATCCGCACCGGCATCGAGCCGGGCGAGGGCCTGTTCTACGACAAGCAGTCGAAGGCGCTGATCAACACGCGGCGCTTCCACCGGGCCTTCGAGCTGTCGCTCAAGGTGCGGCAGAACAGGCTCGACGCGCAGGTGCGGCCCTGGTCTTCCGACTGGGCCGAGGGCTTCCGGCGCGGCGCGATCTCGACCCAGATGGTTGGCGCCTGGATGGCTGGGCACCTGAACAACTGGCTCGCGCCGACGACGCGCGGCCTGTGGCGTTCGGCGCAACTGCCAGAGGGCGCCTACGCCGCATCGGGCGGCACCTTCTACGCGATCCCGCGGCGTTCGGCGCCCGAGCTGAAGCCGGTGGCCTGGGAGTTCATCCGCATGATGACGCTCAGCCGCGAGCAGCAACTGGGCGCGTTCAAGGCGCTGGATGCCTTCCCGGCGCTGCTCGAAACCTACGACGACCCGTTCTTCGAGCAGCCGATCGAGTTTCTCGGCGGCCAGCCCGGGCGCCTGTTGTGGCGCGAGGCCGCACGTCGCATCAAGGCCGTGCAGGTCCACAAGCAGGACCATTTCGCGAGCGAGGTCGTCAACACCGAGCTCGACAAGGTGCTGGACCAGGGCAAGAGCATTGACCAGGCGCTGGCCGACGCGCAGCGCCTGATCCAGTCGAGGGCATTGCGATGAGCCAACCTTTGTCGGCCGTGAACACCGCCACCACTGCCGTGCCGCAACCCACTGCGTCTCGCCGCCACACGCGCCTCCAGCTCTCCACGCGCTGGGCGCCGTATGTGCTGCTCGGCCCGTTCCTCGTGCTGTTCGTGGTCTTCGGGCTGTACCCGCTGCTGTTCTCGCTCTACCTCGCATTCCAGAGCTGGGAGCCGACGAGTGGCCTGCAGGCGATGCAGTTCGTCGGCCTCGACAACTTCGCCTTCGCGCTGCAAGACGAGTGGTTCTGGAAATCGCTGTCCAACACCGGCTGGCTGGCGCTGGCTTCGGGCGTGCCGCAGCACCTGGTCGCGATCCCGGTCGCCTGCTTCATCCACGCTCGCATCAAGCGCTTCCGCAACCTGCTGGTCGGGGCGTACTTCGTGCCCTACATCACCTCGACGGTGGCGATCGCGATCCTGTTCACCTCGCTGTTCTCGACCGACTACGGGCTCATCAACTCCGGCCTGCGCGCGATCTGGAACGGTGAGCCCATCGACTGGTTGRACAAGCCCGGCACGATCAAGCCGACGATCGCGCTGCTGGTGTTCTGGCGTTATGTCGGCTTCAACGTGGTGCTGTACCTCGCGGCGCTGCAGACCGTCCCGGCCGATCTGTACGAAGCCGCCACGCTCGACGGCGCCAAGGCCTGGCAGCAGTTCCGCTTCATCACGCTGCCGAGCTTGCGGCCGGCCATTCTGTTCGGCGTCACGCTCAGTGTGATTGGCGGCCTGCAGCTGTTCGAAGAGCCGTTCATCCTGACCAACGGCAAGGGCGGGTCGGACCAGGCCGGCATGACGACTGCGTTCTACCTGTTCCGCATGGCCTTCGACTTCAACGACTTCGGCGCGGCCAGCGCGATGTCGTGGCTGCTGTTCGCAGTGGTGGCGGTGCTGACCTGGGCCACCCACAAGGCCCTCGGGCGGAGGACCTGACCATGGCCCACACCGCAGTCGCCACCTTGTCGAACCGCACATCAAGCCGCACATCGCAGCGCCTGAACGCATGGACGGCCTACATCGCCGTCGGCGTCGGCGCGCTGGTGATGCTGACGCCGTTCTACTTCCTGTTCGTGTTCGCCACCCAGTCGCGGCAAGAGCTGTTCAGCCTGCCGCCGCCGCTGTTCTTCGGCAACGACCTGGCCGCCAACATCCACATCCTGACCGAGCGCATCCCGTTCCTGCGCAACCTGGGCTGGAGCGTCTACGTCGCGCTCGCGTCCACGGCGCTGACGCTGCTGTTCTGCTCGATGGGCGGCACTGCATTCGCGCTCTACGAGTTCCGCTTCAAGAAGCAGCTGTTCGCGCTGGTGATGGGCACGATGCTGCTGCCGTCGTTCATGACCATCATCCCGAACTTCATGGTGATGGACGCGCTGGGTTGGATCGACCAGCCGCGGGCGTTGTACGTGCCCGGTGCGGCCGGCGCCTTCGGCATCTTCCTGATGCGGCAATCGGTGATCGGGGCGATCCCACGTGAGCTGATCGAAGCCGCGCGCATGGACGGCTGCGGCGAATTCGCCATCTACTGGCGCATCGTGCTGCCGCTGCTCAAACCCGCACTCGGCACGCTGGGCCTGGCGACCTTCATCGCCTCTTGGAACAACTTCATCGGGCCGCTGGTGGTGATGCGCTCGCCCGACATGTACACGCTGCCGCTGGCGCTGCGCACGCTGCAAAGCCCGGTCGACACCGAATGGGGCGCGCTGATGGCCGGCACCGCCATCGCGACGCTGCCGCTGCTGGTGTTGTTTGCGCTCGCGTCCCGGCAACTGATCGCGGGCCTGACG
>NZ_JBFUGE010000422.1:0-5206 GCF_056403075.1 Ideonella sp. P3_A4
CACCAAGCCTTTGCTGCCGTCTCGCACGCGCTGGAAGTACGGGCGGTCGCGCAGGTTCAGGCGCCGGTCGGTGCGCAACGAATCACAGAACAGCTCGCCGTCCGGCAACACGCTGACGAGGCCGGTGTACTGCGGGTAGGCCTCGCGCACCGCCGACAGGTAGGTGGAGCAGGCGGCGCGATCGGTGGTGTCCAGTACGTTGGCCAGAGCGAGGCCGAACTCCAACTGGGCCGTGCCTTGGACTCGGTGGTCGAGGTCGTCCGCGACGTTGTTGGCGGCTGTGGTCAGCCCCTTTATCGCCACGTCGATCTCGATCTCGCTGGAGTGGAAGAATCGCCACCCGACCAAAAGCGACGGCACCAGCGTGCCCAGCAGCACCACGATGAACAGACGCATGCGCAGGCTCACAACGGGTCCTGCGGATAGGAGGAAGCCAGTAGTAGCGGTGCGGCAGGTACCCGTTTCCCAGGACAGCAGACGGACGGAATCTGCCGACATGAAAGGGGTGTCGGCATGGTGTGGTGCCGACAGGTGCGCCGACGATTTCCGCGATTGCACCGGGTTTCGCCAACGCCGTCGGTGCGCTGGCGTACGCGGGTTTCCTTCAAGTTTGAGTCGACTCGAGTCCGAGCTGCCGATTGGTGAGGACAAAGTTCAAACCTTGCGTTTCGCACCGGAACGGCAATTGCTACGCCGCGGAATACCCTTGGCTCATGGTGGTCAAGGGGAGCATCGGCCGTCGCCGCGGAGAGGCGGCCACAGGGAGCGTTCTCATGCCCTACAGCAGGGTGCTTTTCTTTCGGGGTCCGCAAGCGGCGAGCCGGGCCACCCGCGCCCTGGGCGTCGTCGTGATTGCTGGCCTGGTGATTCTCACGCTGCTGTCAACCTTGCAGCTTCGATCTCAGGCTGAAACTGCGGCTCGCACATCGGCCGAAGACCACGCCTACGCCACGTCGACCCATGCCTATCAAGCCTTTGCGGCGGCAGATTCGATCGCTTCGGGGGTCGTTCGAGCCGTGACGGCAAGACGCATCACCGACGCCGCGCAGTTCGATGCCGAGCTCGGCGCCGAGGACGAACAACGACTGCTGGCGGCTCGCCAATCAAGCTTCGAAGGGATCGACGTGGTTTCGGTTGTCGACGCGAACGGCCATCTGCTCAACACCTCGTTGAAATATCCGCCACCGACGGTCGACATGCACGACCGCGAAGGGTTCCAGATGGCACTGCGGCGAACAGCTGACGCTCCGCACATTGCCGCCCCGGTACAGAACCGCGTCGACGGGAGGTGGACGATCTATGTTTCTCGGCGTCTGAGCAGTGCGCATGGGCAGTTTCTGGGCGCTGTCTTCGTTGGCCTGTCGCCGAAGTACTTTTCGGACTTCTACGCCAACATGCGCCCTGACCAGGTCTCGCGCCGAGACCTCACCGCCATCACGCTGTTGCGCAATGACGGCATTGTGATGGCGCGGTCACCCTACGACGAGCGACTGTTGGGACGTGCGATGAACTCGGCCGGACACTATCGCACGCTCATGAACACGCCCACGGACACCGCCAGATCTGGTGAAAGCTATGTCGACGGGCCCTTCGAGCCATGGGACGCTGAGCCAGACGACGAAGGTCGCGTCATGGTGACCTCCAGACGAGTGGACAGATTTCCCTTCACGCTTGCCGTGGCCATGCATGAGGACTTCTACCTCGCCAACTGGCGTCGGCAGGCTGAGGCTACTGCAGCCTTGACGGGCGTGGCAGTTCTCTTCCTTCTGGGCACCTTCGCGACCTTGGTACGGGTGCTGCAAAGACGCGAGCGACACTTGGTGGAGGTGGAGCAGCTCAGGGTGTCTGCCGAGAAGGCCAGCCAGGCAAAGACGAACTTTCTTGCCACCGTCAGTCATGAAGTCAGGACACCACTGAACGGCATTCTTGGTACTGCGGAGTTGCTGTTGGAGACGGATCTGCAACCGCAACAGCAGGAACTCGCCGGCACGCTTCTAATCTCGGGGCGGAACCTGCTGGCGATCATCAACGACATCCTCGATCTTTCGAAGATCGAAGCCGACGAACTCAGCATCGAGGTAGGCCCGTTTTCCCCCAGAAGCGTCGTTCACGATGTTCTCAGCCTGTTTGCCTCTTATGCATCGGGAAAAGGCCTGGGTCTGTCCATGCATGCCGACAACCAGGTTCCGGCGGTGCTTGCTGGCGATGCCAAGCGGGTCAAGCAAGTCATAGGTAACTTGGTCAGCAATGCCATCAAGTTCTCGGACATTGGCGAGGTGCGGGTAACGCTGACATGGCCAGTTCACGAAGACGGTATCCACGTTCTGCGCATTGAGGTGTGCGACAACGGCGTGGGTGTGCCAGAGGAAGCGAGGGAGCGCGTTTTCCAGGCATTTGGCCAGGCTGATGGATCGATCTCTCGACGCTTTGGCGGCACGGGACTTGGCCTGACCATCTCCAAGCGACTCATCAAGTTGATGGGGGGCCAGATCGACTTCACCAGCCGCGCAGGTGCTGGCACTTGTTTCTGGGTCGAGCTACCGCTACCTGAGACCTCAGCTCCCGTATCAGAAGCCGCACATGAACACTCGGACTGGACCTTTGCGCACAGCGGGCCCATGCCCCTGCCGGCAGTCTTGACGGAGCGCACGACCACGCGCGAGGACGCCCACGTTCTCGTCGTCGAGGACAACACCATCAACGCGATGGTCGTCGAGGCACAACTGCGGCGCCTTGGCTGCACCTGTGACATCGCGGCAGACGGCGAAGAAGCCATCCAACGTCTCTCGACAGGTAGCTATCGCCTTGTGCTGATGGACTGCATGCTGCCCGGAATATCGGGCTTCGAGACCACCAGACGCTGGCGTGTTCTCGAAGCAGAACGCGGGATGAACCGCTTGCCCATCATCGCCCTGACTGCCAATGCGCTGGCCAGCAACCTGGCCGAAACGCATGAAGCCGGGATGGATGACTTCCTCACCAAGCCTTGCACCCTTGACAAGCTGGAGGCGGCGTTGCGCATCTGGCTTAAGCCTAACGATGCTGTTTCGTACACCGCTCAGCACAAGGAAGAACTCAACAACTCCGTCGCCAAACTGCCACCGATGTGACCTTGACGGAGACCGCATTCTGTGCGCTACCGCACATGGCCCCCCCAACGCGTTGCGCCGAAAGCTTGCCGGCGGCTGCCCATAGCGCCGTGCGAAGACGCGCGAAAAGTGGCTCGCGCTGCTGAAGCCGTGGTCCAGCGCGATGTCGGCCATGGGTGCGTTTGAATCCAAGAGCGCCTGTGCCGCACGCTCCAGGCGCAGCCGTAGCACGTATTGATGAGGCGGCAACCCTGCTGCGGCATGGAATTCGCGCGAGAAGTGCGATTCGCTCATCCCGCAAAGCGCGGCCATCTCGGCGATGGGGAGCTCGCGCGTGACGTTCTCGGCCATGAACGACAGCACCTTGCGCAAAAGCGGCTATCACGTCGTCGGTCAAGGTCCGTCTGCTCACGCACCTCGCGACCGGACAACGCTCTTCGCGGCCAGCAGTGGGAGAGAGTCCGAAGTTCCACAAGTGACTTTCGGCTACGTGAAGTTCGCGCCTCCATGTCCGTTCGGCAGCTCTAGATGCGTCTGAACAGATGAACGGATCTTTTGAAGGACCAGGACCATGCGACTCATCCGCGATGAAGTCATGAAAGCGCGGACCGACCGGTGTCGGGGCACGACGTCATTAGGTTTGATGGCGCCTGCTGCTGCGCAGTCATGCACGATTGTTGCAAGCGCCGGGCCGGGTGTGAATCGTCTGCATAACGCTACACCAACGCTGACTCTACACATCGAGTGAATGCCAACCATGCCGAACCCTGACACGCAAGAAGACCTTGATCTCTACTGCGTCGTCCGCAATCACGAGGACCAGTATTCGATCTGGCAGAGTGACCGCGGCGTGCCCGCGGGCTGGGAACTCGTCGGCGAGCCGGATACCAGGGCGGCCTGCCTGCACCGCATCGAGTCCCTGTGGACCGACATGCGGCCCTTGAGCCTGCGAACGCGATGATCGAGGCGAAGACTCCAACGTCTGCCCAGACGCTGGTCGCGCTGTTGCAACAGCGTGCCGCGATGCAGGCCGATTGCACCGCCTACATCCTGCTCTCCGATGGCGAGGCGGAATCATGCCGGCTGAGCTATGCCGACCTGGACCGCGGCGCGCGCCGCATCGCGTCGGTGCTAAGCGAGCGAGCCGTGCCAGGCGACCGAGCGCTGCTCGTCTTCCCGCATGGCGCCGACTACCTGCAAGCATTCTTCGGCTGTCTGTATGCCGGCATCGTCGCCGTGCCTGCATACCCGCCCAGCCCGGTCCGGCCAGAGCGCGCGCTGGAACGCCTGCAGGCCATTGTCTCGAGCGCGGCACCCCGGTTGGTTCTCGGGCCGGACGACGAGACGAACTCGCTGCGACGCGCCGTGGCTGATCGCCCGGCCTGGCGCGCCTGTCACTTCCTGGGCACGTCGGCCTGGCAGGCCGGCCGCGGCGGCGAAGATTTCGATTCTGGCGCTGTCGTGCCCGGCACGTTGGCGTTTCTTCAGTACACGTCCGGCTCGACGTCCGCGCCGAAGGGTGTGATGGTCAGCCACGGGAACCTGATCGCCAACTTGGCGCAGATCCGCGCGGGCTTCGGGCATGACGAGACCACGGTCTTCGTGTCCTGGCTGCCGCTCTACCACGACATGGGGCTGATCGGTGGCATGTTGCAGCCGCTGTACCTGGGCATCCCATGCGTGCTGATGGCCCCGGTCGATTTCCTGCAGCGGCCGATGCGCTGGCTGGAGGCGGTGTCCCGCTACCGTGCGACGACCAGTGGTGGACCGAACTTCGCCTTCGACCTGTGCACCCGCCGCGCCACACCGGCCGCCGTCTCAGCCCTCGACCTGTCGAGCTGGAAGGTCGCCTTCAATGGATCAGAACCCGTTCGCGCGCGAACGCTCGACGACTTTGCGCGCACTTTCGCGCCGGCCGGCTTCGACCGCCGCGCACTCTATCCCTGCTATGGCCTGGCCGAGGCCACCCTCTTCGTCAGCGGTGGACGGCCTGGTGAAGCGCCGCGGCGCCTGCGCTGCGACCCGGCGGAACTGGAACGGGGTCGTGCCATCGCCAGCGACAGCGCTGACGCGCGCGATCTGATCAGCTGCGGACTTCCGTGGTCGCAGGAAGTGCT
>NZ_JBFUGE010000423.1:0-5197 GCF_056403075.1 Ideonella sp. P3_A4
CGCCTACATCGTGCACGGCCCCAAGGCAAGCTGAAGTCGGCCTTCAGGCCAGCAATGCCAGCACTGCTGCGGCCGTGTCGTCGGGCCGCTCCATCGGGTACAGGTGGCTGCCTTCCATCCACTGGAAGCGTTCTTTTGCCAACGCGCGGGCGGCGGTCAGGCCGCCCTGCCGTGCCTCGACGGACTGGGTGCCGGCGATGAAGGCCACTGGGCACTGCGGCGGATGGCGCTTGAGCACGCTGCCCATGTGGTGTGGCAGCGTGTTGTAGATCCGGGTTTCGACCGAACGTTGAAAAGCCAGTTCGACGTGGCCGTCGCGCTCTTCGAAGCCGCTGGCCACGTAGTCGGCCAGCACGCGTTCTTCCCAGCGCGCGAAGGCTGATTTGGCCTGGAAGTGCGCCAGCACGGCGGCGCGATCGGGCCACTGGTAACGGCGCTGGCGCGACACCTTGCCGGGCGAGATGCGCGCCATCAGCCCGCTGCGCTTGAGCATTTGCACGCTGTGGGCGCGCCAGCCGGTGACGACGGGCGAGTCGAGCAGCACCAGTCGAGCTGCCAGATCCGGGCGCTTGCAGGCGGCCAGCAGGCTGAGCAGGCCGCCCAGAGAATGGCCGACCAGGATGGCCGGGCCACCCACCTCGGCCTCGATGAAGTCGATCAACTGGTCGCGCAGGCCGCGCCAATTGCTGGTCACTGGATAGCGTGGATCATGGCCGAAACGCTCGATCGCGTGCACCGCATGGCCGGCATTTCTCCAGTGCTCGAACAGCACGCGGTAGGTGCCGGCGGGGAAACCGTTGGCGTGCGAGAAAACGATGGGCAGGGGCCGCGTGCCGTCTGCCGCGGCAGTCTTCGGTGTCGAGGGGGTCGTTTGCTTCATCGGCGAAGCGCGATCACGGCAGATTCAGTTCGAATACCCGCCGCCGGCCGGCATCAATCTCGTCCAGGCTGCGCTTGAAGCTCTGGATGCTGTTGAACAGCCTGTCGAAGCTGCCGTCCTCCTGCGCCAGACGCAGGCCACGCGCAATGCGTTCGGCCAGCGCCGGGTTGCTGCGGCTGACGAAGAAGTAGAAGGGCACGTTGTAGTGCAGGAAGATCGTCTGCTCGATCACCAGGCCTTGGGCCGAGTGTTCGCGCTGCTCGTACCAGGCTTCGTAGACGCCACGCGGCAGGTAGTCGAAGCGTTTGGCTTGCAGCATGGGGAACAGCGACTCGAAGTTGATCGAGGCGATGACCGGCAGCTTGTTGGTTCGCAATACCTCGGTCGACGGCCAATTCACGCCGGCACCGGCGGTGAACTTGCGCAGGTCGTCAAGCGAGCGCACGGCGGCAAACCGGGGCTGGTCTTCCTGGCGGATCAGGAACACCCGGTAGTCGTTGAGCTGGCGCAGCAGCGAGATGCGCACCGGCAGCAGCTCGGCCTCGCGCTGCCGGTTGGTGCCGTCCCACATCACGTTGATGGCGCCGCGGTTCTTCAGCTCGGCCATCTGGCGCGGGCTGGACATTTCTTCGCTGAAGTACTGGATGTCGAATGGCCCGTCGCCGACGACAGTCTTCTCCAGCGCCAGGCGCAGCAGCTGGACGAAATAGCCCGCATGCTCCTGCGAGCTGGGGTGCACGGCCGGGATGACGACCTTCAACGGTGCCGCCGGCGCGGCGTGCACCGGCCAGGCTGCCGCCGCCATCAGGCCCAGCGCGGCACGGCGCCCGCGCAAGGTGCTGCCGCTCAAACGATCTTCTCTTCGGGCCGGCCGATCTTGCGCATTGGCTCATAGCGCTCCGACGGCGCGAGCAGCGGGTGGGTCGTGTCGGTGCCGTCCCAGTGTGGGTCGTCGATCGCTTCGAAGACCTCACGCAGGCGCTGGCCCCAGGTGCCGCGGATCATGCGGAAGTAGGGGTTCTGGTCGTCGATGACGGCGATGTTGTTGCTGCGCAGCTTGCCCTCTTCGTAGACCAGCAGGTCCAGCGGCAGGCCGACGGAGAGGTTCGATTTCAGCGTCGAATCCATCGACACCAGCGCGCATTTGGCGGCTTCTTCCAGCGGGGTGGTCGGCGTCAGCACCCGGTCGAGGATCGGTTTGCCGTATTTGCTCTCGCCGATCTGGAAGAAACAGGTCTCGCGCGTCGCCTCGATGAAGTTGCCGGCGGAGTAGATGTGGAACAGGCGCATCGCCTCGCCGTTGATCTGGCCGCCGAAGATCATGTTGGAGTTGAAGTCGACGCCGGCGTTGTGCAGCGCCGCGGCGTCCTGGTCATAGACGCGGCGCACCGCGGCGCCGAGCACGCGGGTCGCGTCGAACATGCTCTTGGCGTTCCAGATCGTCAGCGGCTCGCCATCGCCGTTGGGCAGTTTCTCGACCTGCAGGATCTCGCGCACCGACTGCGAGATGCTCAGGTTGCCGGCCGACAGCAGCACCATGAACCGATCGCCCGGTTTCTCGTAGACGATCATCTTGCGGAAGGTGCTGATCGCGTCCAGGCCCGCGTTGGTGCGCGAATCCGACAAGAAGACCAGACCGGCGTTGAGCCGGATGCCGACACAGTAGGTCATGGGAACACCCGTCAGTCGGGGAATCGTTGATCAGACGATTGTCCACACTTGGCGGGTGTTTGCTGCAAGCCTATCGGCCTGATGGCTTCTTTTGGCCCGCGCGCCGCCGCGATGCAACAGGCGCGCGGATTGCTCCCTCCACGATTTCAGGTCGCGACGCTTGCCGTCAATCGGTCCACGCCATCAGGTCGCAGCCCAGCGGGTGCTTGTCGCCATCGCGGTCGCTCACCTCGAAGCTGAAGGCGTCGTTCGCCGCAGGCAGGGCGGTCACGTTGCGCGCCTCCGCGGGCACGTACCACAGCTCGCACGTGCCCATGCAGCCCATGCCGGTGCAGAAGAAGCCGGTGTCCACGTCGAAGGCCAGGTAGCGGCCGTCGGGCGACCAGTGGGCGCCATAGCTCATCTTGGTCGTGGTGACGCGCTCGAGCCCGCTGCCGTCGAGGTTGGAGACCCAGATGTCGCTGTCGGGCGAGGGCTCGATGTCGTTCTGGATGCGCAGCGCCAAGCGGTCGCCCTGGCGGTTGGCCCAGGCGTCGATGAGGTAGTGGTGCGGGGGCAGGTTGAGCTGGCCGCTCGGCGTTTCGGTCTCGGGGCCGTCGAGCGCACCGGTGCTGATCGCGCCTTGCCGGTTGATCCGCAGATAGCGGTTGTCGGGCAGCCAGGTGAACGCATCGTCGGCGGTGAATTGGCGCACGACCGTCATCGTGGGCAGGTCGATGAAGATCCAGTCGGCCGGCGAGATGACGTCTGCGCCGAGCATCGCCGCGAGGATGGTCTTGCTTGGCGCGGGCCGTTCATTGCGCAGGTAGCCCTCTGCCGTGGCGCTGTAGAGCACGTTGCCCGACAGGTCCAGCACCCTCAGTGTGCTGATGTCGTCTTCCGTGTCGGTGATTGCGTATTGCTTGCCGTCAGGCCAGGGGTAGCCCCAGCCGTCGGCCGTRACCTGCACCGGCAGGCCACCCCCGGGGTAGGCGATCTGGGTGCCGTCGCGGAAGTCCAGCGCGTAGTTGTCGTGCCAGAGCCGGCCGGAAACGGACGGGGGTGGGGGCGGTGGGGAGGGCGAGGGTGATGGGGAAGGTGACGGGGACGGCGAGGGTGAAGGCGATGGGGATGGTGGGGGCGGCGTGTTCCCGGTCGGCTCGCCGCCGCCTCCTCCTCCGCAGGCGCCGAGCGCGGCAGCGCAGATGACGGCGGTCGCCAGTGCGCGCAGGTGGCGCAGCTTGTCCTGACGTCCGGCCTGCGATTCGTATCTTTTCGTGTCCATAAACCTCCTTGGTTATGTCGGGCCGCTGATGACCAGCAAGGCCCGAAGCCTAGGCAGGCGACGGTTCAAATAACATGCTTGAAACTGAACCGTGAACCTGAGAAGTTGAACCACAACAGCCTCGAAGGCGTGCCGGCGTGGACACCGGCCGCCGAACAAGTCGTCACCGACCGAGCGGCGGTCGAGATCCTTTGGCACGTCGAGAAGCGCCTGAACCTCAAGCCCTTCATCGGCCAGAGTGCAGACCTCGCCTCGGCCGCGGCCCAACTGGGCATCAGCAAGCCGGCGATGAGCTACTGGATCGGGCGCCTGATGGACGCGGGCCTGATCCGCCTGGTGCGGGTCGAAAAGCGCGGCCGACACAGCATCAGCCACTACCGCTGCGTGGCCGATCGCCTGCGTGTCAGCCTGGAGGACGCGCCGCTGTCCAGCTATGAAGGCGTGCTCGACGATTTCACGACCCGCTGGCAGACCCAGGCGCGCTCAGCGATGGCGCGCTCATTGGCGAAGCAAGCGCCCGACCTGGAGTTGTGCATCGCCAACACCGGTGTTGCCGCCGGGCTGTCCACGACGATCCTGCCTCGACCCGGTCGCCCGGCACCGCCGGACGACTTCATCCAGTACTGGGCCCGGCTGTGGCTGACCGACGACGAGACCAACCAGCTGGCGAGCGAGTTGAATGCGCTCTACGACCGCTATGCAGCGCTGAGCGACAAGACCAGCAAGACCGTGCCGACGCTGATGCAGCTGACCCACGTGCGGGAGCCGCAGCGCTGAGGGCGGCTTGAGCGTTGCCTCAGGTGCCGCCCTTGATCTGCAACTGCTTCAGACGGTAGAGCGCTTCGAGGGCTTCGCGCGGCGTCAACGTGTCTGGCTCGATGTGCGCCAGCGCCTCGTCCACCGCCGATGCGGCGGGCGCTGGTGCCGCTGGCGGCGCAGCGAACAGGTCGACCTGCGCATCGCGCTCGCGGGACTGGGCTTCGAGCGCTTCGAGCGCCGCCCGCGCCTGTCGGATCAGCACCGGCGGCATGCCGGCCAGCCGCGCCACTTGCACACCGTAGCTGCGGCTCGCGGGGCCGGGCTCGATCGCGTGCAGGAAGACGATGTCGTCGCCGCTTTCGGTGGCGCTGACGTGCAGGTTCAGCGCACGCTCGTGGCGGCGCGGGAACTCGGTCAGCTCGAAGTAGTGGGTCGCGAACAAGGTGAAGGCCTTGTTGCGGTCGTGCAGCTGCGTGGCGATCGCCGAGGCCAGCGCCAGGCCGTCGAAGGTCGAGGTGCCGCGGCCGATTTCGTCCATCAGCACCAGCGRCTGCTCGGTCGCGCCGTGCACGATGGCGGCGGCCTCGGTCATCTCCATCATGAAGGTCGACTGCGCGTTGGCC